>CAYYNI010000291.1:0-2339 GCA_964472765.1 uncultured Thermotogaceae bacterium
TCTTCCGGTTTTAAAATGGGATACTTCGATCCCATCAAATAGCCACTTCCATCGTTGTGATAAGGGTATCGTTTTCTTTAAAATCGGGCTTTTCATCTTCATAATACAACTCTATGGCTTCTTTTAAATTGCTCATGGCTTCTTCTATGGTCTTTCCCTGAGAAGCAACATTGTTTTCCAAACATTTTGAAACATACCAGTTTTCTTCTTTTTGTATGATAACAGTTACTTTTATGCTCATTTGATCATCCCTTTTCTTTTAAAAAAAAGCGTCCAAATTCTTATCCTGATATTCAGATAGGACCTCGTTAAATTGTCAAGTCCCACTGTTCCTAACATTGGGACTCTATACCATTATACCATTCAAATGACGTTTTTATCTGTTTTGCTAATGCCAAGGATTGATCGGTGTATGTTTCGTCTTCTTCCTTTGCCAGCTCCTTTTTGCGATTGTGCTTTATTGGTGCTAGAAAAACCTCACATTCTCAAGTGCTTATCTAAAAAGAAGATGTATTCGGGATTGAGTGCTTTTGTTTTTTTAGCTGTGAGTTCTTTTTTGTTGGTGATGATTTCGATGTAGTATTTGTCTTTTAGTTTTTGAGCGATCTTTTCAGCGTTTTTGATGTTCCAGGATTTGATGGTGGCTGGGTTAGTTTTATTTGCCAAAAGCAACGTCCCCATGGAGATAAGTTTCTATTTCCCGAAAACGGGAAAAATATGATTTCGGGAAACAGGATGATATAATAATTGTAAAGGTGGTGAAGTAATGAGATTAATTGAGAGAGATACTTATTTAAACAGGTTAATAAGTATAAAAGGAACACCGGATATAAAAGTAATTACTGGTGTTAGACGTTCAGGTAAATCAAAACTTTTAGAAGAATATATTAAATGGATCAAGGAAAATGAAACTAACCCTAATATAATATCAATAGATCTCACCAATCTGAAATTTGAAGTATTGAAAGAATACCATGCCTTAAATGATTATATAGAGGAGCGTTATGCCCCCGGAAAAGAAAATTATATTTTCATCGATGAAGTCCAAATGTGCAAGCAATTTGAATTGGCTATAAATAGTCTGCATTCCACTGGTAAATATGATATCTATGTTACTGGCTCTAATGCCTTCCTGCTAAGTAGTGACTTAGCAACGCTGTTTACTGGCCGAACTTATGAAATGGAAGTATATCCGTTTTCTTTCTCAGAGTTTATGGAATACTACAAAATATCAGACCAACAAGTAGCATTTGAAAGATACATGAAGGAAGGCGGTATGTCAGGTTCTTATTTATACAATAAATATGAGGAGAAATACAAATATCTATCTGACATATTTGATACGCTTATTTTGCGGGATATTAGACAAAAGTATAAAATCAGGAATACTATTTTAATGGACAAAATTGCTGAATTTATGATGGATAATATTTCAAATTTGACGTCTGCAAGGAAAATAGCGGAAACTCTTACTAAGAACCAAGATGCCATTAATCATAAAACAGTTGGATCATACCTTGATTATTTGTGTCATGCATTCGCATTTTACAAGGTTAGAAGATATGATATTCGTGGAAAAAAGTATTTAAAAACCACTGAAAAGTATTATCTTAGTGATCATGCCTTTAGATTTGCAAAACTTGGCACCAGAAACCTCGATCATGGCAGAGTGATGGAGAATATTGTAGCCCTTGAATTGATGAGAAGGGGTTATGAAGTTTATATCGGTGTTCTATACAAAAAAGAAATTGATTTTGTCGCCGTTAAGCAAAGTGAAAAATTATATATCCAGGTGTCTGATGATATTTCAGATGAAAAAACATTTGCAAGAGAAGTAGATTCTTTATTGAAAATCAAGGATGCCTATCCCAAGTTATTAATCGCAAGGACTATGCACGAACAGTATCAATATGAAGGGATACAGATTTTTGATATTGCGGAATGGCTAAGAAATTAATAAGAGTATACAAACCTGATTTATTTTCCATCAAACTTGATTGTAAGTGTTTGACAGAGAATCGGAGGTTTATTTGGAAATATTAACGAACTTCATTTCAACGCTAAAAGAGAATAATCTGGGTGTATATGGTATTCACATCTATCAAAACGGAAAGGTTCTTGGGGATTATTGTTTCCGCAGCAATGGCAGAGAAAATCTCTGTTCGGTGTCAAATACTTTTGTTTCTGTTGATGTTGGCATTGCGGAAAGTGAAGGTCTGATTCAGCTGACAGATCATATCTTGCATTTTCCGAGGGGGCTGTCCCCTTGGGTATTATCGTCAGTTTTCTGAGTAATTTCATGAATCTTTTACCAATTGCCGAGGAAAATCAGAAAATGT
>CAYYNI010000292.1:0-2339 GCA_964472765.1 uncultured Thermotogaceae bacterium
CTTCAAAACTATATGAAAGAATTGGGAACAGCGTATGTGTGAATATGGTTTATGCTATTGCCAAAGAGATTAAAGTTCAATTTTTCCTTGGGGGTGGAAATATGAATAATGATAAAACCAGACAATTTCTAGAAAAGAATTATAATGAAGCCATATCAATTAAAGCTATAGATGAAATAGGCTTATCTTCCGAACAACTTGAATGGATTAATACTATTGTTGAATATGAAGAAAATATGAAAGGCGTATTTACTGTTATATTTACAAGTTTAGTGTATAAAAGCCTCAATCCGAATCAAGATGTTAGGCTGCATCAAGCAAATTTACCTAATGGGTATAGCGGGAGAAGTTTTGACACAAAATATATTACACCATTTTTAAAGCAAAAACGATTCTACGGTGCCATGAAAGAATCTGGATGGTTAACTAGAAGTTTAGAGCAGAACAGACCTTATACAATGGATTATCAAGGAAAAATAAGAATTAAGAAAGTAAAAACAGCTTTTTTAAAAATATTGGATGATATAGAAGAAAATAACGCCGATCCAAACAAATATTTGAAGGTATTAATAAATAGAAGCGTAACTGAGAAAAACAAAAAAGCTGTTGTTTTAGTTAACCCTATCGTGAAAGAATCTAAATCCAGTATAAAGGATATCATATATTTTTTGAATGAGCATTTTTATTATCCATATAAACATGCAGGTGCTTCAATTCTCCCAGTAATTGCGATTTACAGTATATACCAATGCATTATTGAGGAGCTGAAACGTTTTAAAGAAAAAGAACTTGACAAATTAGCCTCTCATACAAGTTGTGACAAAAGTAGTGGAGCTACTGGTGATATAGTAGTAAGAAACAAAAGTGACAATGAGTTATATGAGGTTGTAGAAGTAAAATTCGAAATTCCAATTGATACTATCATGATAAAAGATGCTTATAAAAAATTTTCTCCAACAAAAATACAAAGATACTATATCCTAAGTACAGAAAGTATTAAAGACGACGAAAATGAGAGTTGCCATAAAGCAATCAATGATATAAGAAACAAGCATGGGTGCCAAGTAATAATTAATGGGGTATTTCCTACTTTAAGGTACTATTTGAGATTATTAGAAAATGTAGATATTTTTTTAGATAAATACTTAAACAATTTAAAAGTAAATACTGAAGTGAAACAAGAACACAAAGTTGCTTGGAATACTATAATGAAAAATTCACACTGAAATAAGGGCTTAATTCTCCCTTATTCTAAAAAAAGGATTTGTCAAGTCCTTTGTGTAAAAAGCCAACCATTAAATTAAAATCCTTCCCCATTCGGACACAGAATCCTCAAAATAAATCATTAACTGGGCCAACATCCTGTCCCAGTTTTTCAATTGACAAAAGCAATTCTTTTACTTATAATCTTTTTCAATTCATCTAAATCTCTTGTTTCACATCCCCATATTATGACTACACGGAAACCGACTTTTTCAATTTTCTCTTTATTTTCCGCATCACGGATTACATTATATCGTAATTTCTCTTCCCAATATTTTATATTGGATTTTGGCATCCTCCAACTATTACAGTTCTTATGCATATGCCAAAAACAACCATGAACAAATATAACTGTTTTATATTTGGCAAGAACAATATCTGGTTTGCCTGGAAGGATTCCATTTCTACAGATTTTTTTTGAAACTTTGCCGTGAAGCCGGAAGCGATACCCCATTTTATGAAGCATATGACGAACAACCATTTCAGGCTTTGTGTTTTTACCTTTTATTCTGCTCATTATCCAACTTCTTTTTTCCTTTGATACATTATCCATATTAGTCATTCCAGTATCTTTAGTTTATTTCAAAGTAACCATCAATATTCATTGTAGCATTACTTCAAATAATGTTACAATCTTATCGGGATTGGTTGCCTTTTCTGATAAAATGGATTTGAAGCCACAATATGTACAGCGTAACGGAAAGCTTTTTCAACAAACGGACAGCAAACGGAGGGAATCGGTTTGGACATCAACGACGCACTCGATTATTTAAATAACGGAGAAATAGAAAAAGGAAAGAAGCTCCTGGAAGAACTCCGCAAGGAAAATCCCAGGGATGAAATAGTGTTATATAACTTGGGCATAGCCTACAGTGAGACGGGTGAATACGAGAAATCTGCTGAAACACTCGAGGAAGCTCTTGTATACAACCCGTTGAATGCTAATGTTCTGGCCGCACTTGGGTTTACCTATTCAAGAATGGGAGAAACCAACAAGGCTATCCAGAAACTGGAGTATGCCATCAAAGCAGACCCTGACAACTTCTACGCTTTAAGAAACCTTGCCGGTCTGTACG
>CAYYNI010000293.1:0-2328 GCA_964472765.1 uncultured Thermotogaceae bacterium
AAATCGCTCGCCTTCTTCAATTTTTCTGCCGTTTTTTGCTTCCATAAAAGTGATAAATTTCTTGGATGGCAGTTGAATTTCTTTCACAAGAACCTGACCTTGACCACATTGAATCAAAGCACCCTTTTTTTCAATAGAGCAAATCGTACCGGGTTCTTTACCGGATTGTCCTTCAAAAAAACCTTCTGAAGATTTAATCTTGACAAGCGCATTCTTGAAATAAGTTCGGGTACTCGGAGTCGGGTCAAAGGCTCTGATCTTGTTGTGAACAGCACTTGCATTTTTGGTCCAGTCTATCAACAACTCTTCTTTTTCTATCTTTGCTGCATAAGTGGCCTGTTCATGATCTTGCTGAACAAACTGAACCCGGGAGGAAATTAAACGATCCAGAAAGTCTGTCAACAGCTGAATACCTGCTTTTTCAAGTTTATCGTAGACCTTCTCCAAATGATCACATGATTCTATATCAACGGCTTGTTGAAGGGCAATATCGCCTGCATCCAATTCTTCGCCGATTTTCATGATGGTTATTCCGGTTTGCTTCTCGCCGTTTTCTATAGCCCTCTGAATCGGGGCAGCACCCCTGTATTTTGGTAATAGTGAGGCGTGAACATTGAAAATTCCCGTTTTCGGTAGTTCAATTACTTGCTTTTTCAGAATTTTCCCGTAAGCAACCACAACAATAATATCGGGATCCAAAGCCTTTAATTGTTCAAAGCCAAGTTTGATATTCACAGATTTCGGTTGAAAAACCGGTATAGAATACTTCAATGCCATTTTTTTCACCGCAGTGGGTCTAATGGCACCGCCTCTTCCGGATACCTTGTCCGGTTGAGAAAAAACACCCACAACATTCCATCCTGCTTTAACAATGGCTTCTAAATGAGCGGCTGAAAAATCCGGAGTTCCCATGAAAACGATTTTCTTATGGCTATCCGGCATGCTTGTACACTTCTTTGGCTTTTTCTTTAATAGCATCGAGCCGTTTCTTGAGAAGTCTCCTTTTAATCGTGCTAATGTGATCGATAAATAAAACACCGTTTAAATGATCGGTCTCGTGCTGAATAATTCTTGCTAAATAGCCTGAAATTTCCTCTTTATGGATTGCGCCGTCCACTGTTTGATAAGTGAGCCGGATTGTCTTGGAACGTTCCACGTTTTCAAAAATATCTGGAATGGACAAACACCCTTCTTCGGCAACATCCATTTCTTCTGAAAAGTAAGTGATTTCGGGGTTGATAAATGCCTTCCACCCGGTTCCAGAACTATCATCTTCAATGAAGATCTGCTTGTTCAAACCCACCTGAGGACCTGCCAAACCGGCACCGTCTTCTTTGTACATAATGGTTGCCATTTCTTCTATAATGTTGTGCAATTCGTCATTAAATTCGATGATCTTCTCCGATTTTTGTCTTAAAACCGGATCACCATAAAACCTTAATTTCATTTCTATCACCATTTCATCATCCTTCCGTTTTTTTAAGCGCTTGATACCATTCATGATCATACATGAAAACCGTTAAAGGTGTCACCGAGCAATAATTCTTCTGAATGGCAATCCAGTCGCTGTCCTGTGGCAACTCCTCTTCTTTAATGTCACCCATAAGCCAGAAATAGTCGTTGCCATAAGGGTCCTTTCTCTTTTCAAAATAGTCATCAAATCGTCTGGAACTCTGTTTCGTGTAAAGAAAACCGTTCAGTAAATCATATTCGATGGATGGAACGTTGATATTCAACGCACCGAACCGCTTGATGGTTTTTATGTCAAAAGTCTTTAAGAATTCCACCAGAAATGTTCCCGCCGTACAAAAATAAGGTTCTTTTGGATTGATGCTGGAAATAGCGATTGAAGGATACCCCATAATAGCGCCCTCTAGAGCTCCGGAAACAGTTCCGGAATAGGGGATGTCCGTTCCGAGGTTGGCGCCTCTGTTGATCCCTGAAACGACCAAATCCACATCTTTACCGGCTAATTCTAAAATTCCTATTTTGACACTATCAGCGGGAGTACCCGTGACACCGTAGCCAAAAAAGGAATCCCCTTTGTATATTTTCTTAGCCCAAATGGGCTTACGCAAGGTGATGGCATGGCCTGTGGCACTTTGTTCGGTATAAGGAGCAGAAACCACGACCTGGTGTCCTGCTTGTGTTAGGCATGTATTGAGGCAGTCAATCCCCTCAGCGTGTATTCCATCATCGTTTGTTATTAATATTTTCACTTTTCAACCTCTTTCCTCTTTTGTGATACCAATTCAATGAAACTTATAATAGTCTATCATTAAGATTATATCATGATTTGTACGTGTTATAATAACATATGCGGCATCA
>CAYYNI010000294.1:0-2326 GCA_964472765.1 uncultured Thermotogaceae bacterium
GATCGTGTTCTTTCCACATGATTTGCGGGGGCTGGACCATATTGTGTTTTTCCAGGTATGGGAACAGGCAGTTTTCTTCTTTTAAAAAGTATTTTTCCACTTCTCTCAGGTAATAACCCAGTCCTTTAACGGCTTTTACACTATCCGAGGCTTTTCTGAATTTTCCAAGCGTGTTCAAAATGTCTTTGTGCTCTTCCATGAGGATGTGGAGAGGATGCCAGGGTTCAACATCGATCTCGTCATCCACGATGGACTTTTTAAACATATCCAGGTGCACATCACACATGAGCATGATCGAATCCGGAGAGATGCCTTCATCGACCAATTCCTGTTCAATGGTGGATATATCAACGGGTGTCAGTTCTTTTACGATTCTTGCGAATTGTTCTTTCACCGCTTCCAGATTTTTTTTCGGGTCTTCATGGAGTTTTTTTATCAGGCCTTTTAAGATTTCTTTTTCTTGATTGATCGTGTTCATCGTATTCCTCCTTTCGTTCTTACAGGTTGATGATAACGGTTTTTTGGAGGAATTTCAGTAACATAGGTTACAAACAAAAATCAAGAATAGGGTAAGGCTGTGGATGTTTACCCAAATAAGGTAAAGGGGGATGATATTCTGAAATCCGACTTGAATATCGTCCTTAAACAAGATCGGTGGTATAATAGCGGTTAAGAAATCATCTCCAACATGTTCACCAAAAGGAGTGGATGGTATGACGCAGGAGCTGTTTCAAAAGATTAAGATGGCAGAGGAGAAGGTCGGCAAAGACTGGCTAAAAGAATTGGGAGCGTGTGATACCAAAGAGCAACTCAAAAACAAAACGAATGAATGGGGGATCCGTCTCAGTGAGCCGGAAGCGGATGAAGCCTTTGAGTTGTTGAGCAACAAGAAAATCGCCGAGCTAACCGATGAGGAACTGAATGCTTTAGCGGGGGGAATGGTGACCGTGATAACCCCTCCGGGGAAGGTATTTTAAATCGTGAAGCTGATTGGTTGATCAGTGAGGGTGCGATCACCAAAAAAGCCGTTCAACAGGCGAACGGCTTTTTACAATGAAGCGTTATAAAAAGGTCTTATAATCCTCGTAATTTTTGATCAATAATTCCGGTGTATTTAATCCATAAGGGCATCTTTGGGAACATTGATTGCAGTGTAGGCATGATTCAATCAACTTCATCTTTGCCTGCCATTGTGGCGTCAAAAATCCCTCTTTGGGGGCTCTGCGGAGTAGCAGACTCATTCGGGCACAGTTGTTGATCTCTATTCCGACCGGGCAAGGCAGACAATACCCGCATCCCCTGCAGAAATCCCCGGAAAGCTCCATTTTGTCCCTTTCAATCGCCTCTTTCATCTTGTCATTCATCACAGGGGGATGCGCCTGATAGGCTAAAAATTCATCCAGTTCGCTTTCACGCTGAACCCCCCAGATGGGAGCCACGTTGTCGTATTGGGCGATAAAGGCATATGCCAAGTCGGAATGGGTGATGAGCCCACCTGAAAGCGCCTTCATGGCAATAAAGCCCATGTTCGCTTCCCGGCAGCTGTTGACAAGGGCTTCATCTTCCCGGCTGGCCAGATATGAAAAGGGAAATTGGAGTGTGTCGTAAAGGCCGGAGTCGATGGCTGCTTGAGCAACTGCCATCCGGTGATTGGTGATACCGATGAATCGAATCTTTCCCTGCTTTTTGGCTTCCAAGGCTGCCTCGTACAACCGTGTACCATCGCCGGGTTTTGGGCAGAAGGCGGGGTTGTGGAACTGGTAGAGGTCGATATAATCGGTCTTCAGCGTCTTTAAACTTTGATCCAGGTCTTTCCAAAATTCTTCTGCGGTCTGTGCAGCGGTTTTCGTGCTGATGATGATTCGATTGCGTGTGTGCTCGAACGCCTCGCCCATCTTTTCTTCAGAGTCCGTATAGGCCCTGGCGGTGTCGAAATAGTTTATGCCGTTATAAAAGGCCTTTTGCAGCAGGTAAACGGCCTCACTTTTGGTGATTCTTTGAATGGGCAACGCCCCGAAGCCGTTTCTGCTCACAACGAGTTCGGTTTTGCCTAAGGTCACTGTTTGCATCGTGTTATCCCCCCTGGAATACGAATTTTGTTGTCTGCCTTATCATATCATTTTCGTTGGAAAAGCGCCAGGGTTCGGGTTCTTTTCGGATGATGTAAAGGTTCTGTGCTATAATTCATCTCGTTGAGTACATAGACTTTTTGCGGATTCGTGAGGTGTGGATGTTGAAAATGGTCATTTTAGATTCGATCGGAAAACATAACGGCGTAAAAAACTTGTCAGAAGCGTTGGAACGGGCATTAAGAAAAAACCAAATG
>CAYYNI010000295.1:0-2312 GCA_964472765.1 uncultured Thermotogaceae bacterium
ATTGAACAAAGTCCTCATACACTTCGATGCTCATCTGTGGGTTTGGGGCAATAACACCCATCCCTCCCGTGTTTGGCCCTTTATCATTATCCAAAAGTCGTTTATGGTCTTTAGAGGACAGGAAGGGTTTGATTACCCTTGAATCGGTCAAAGCCAAAATCGACACTTCATCCCCGTCTATGAATTCCTCTATAAGCACCTTATTGCCAGATTTGCCAAATTTGAGTTTTTCCATCAACTCCTCAAGGGCCTTCAAGGCCTCTTGCTTACTCTCACAAATATAAACCCCTTTGCCGGCAGCCAATCCATCCGCTTTAATGACAATCGGATAATCTGAAATCCTTTCTATTTCTTCACAAGCCAATTTATAATCCTGGACGGTTTTTGAAAAAGGTGTTCTTATGTTGTATTTTTTCATGAACGACTTCGCAAAATCTTTACTACCCTCTAACTCAGCTGCCTTTTTATCCGGCCCGATGATTTTTAAACCCATTTTTCGAAAATCATCCACAATGCCATGCACCAAAGGATCCTCCGGGCCTACGAGCGTCAATTCCACATCATACTGTCGGGCTATTTCACCCGCTCTTTCTCTGCCCTCACGGGTATGATAGTCAATGATTTCCTCATGGCATTCACATTTATCTTCTGCTGCAATGCCGGGGTTTCCGGGAAGGGCTATGACTTTTGTCACTCTGTCGCTTTGAGCTAATTTCCAGCATAGGGCATGCTCTCTCCCGCCGGAACCGATTACCAATACGTTCATATTGCCTCCGTTAACGGTTAATGCTTAAAATGTCTGACACCTGTAAACACCATGCAAATGCTGTTTTTCTCAGCTTCGGCTATGGAATCGTCGTCCCTGATAGAACCTCCCGGTTGAACAATGGCCGCAATAGAATAATCAGCAGCTGCCTGAACCACGTCTGAGAAGGGGAAGAAGGCATCGGAAACGAGGATCGCCCCTTCTGAAGTCTTTTCATCCATATTCGCCCTTTCCAACGCCTGCTGCGCCGCCCAAATCCTGTTAACCTGTCCTCCACATATCCCCAGTGTTTTTTTGCCCTTTACAATGAGGATAGCGTTTGACGTGCAGTTTTTGATGGCTTTGATCCCAAATGCCATATCCGCTATCTGGTCCGTTGTGGGCGCTGCCTGAGTCACCGTCTGAAACTGCTCGGTTGCCCCTTTATCGGTACTTTGGATCAGCATTCCGCCGTCTACGGAATTGATGGCATGATTATTGGCAGGTTTTACCAGGGATCTGAGAATTCTGAGATTCTTTTTCTTTTTAAAGATCTCCAATGCTTCTTTCTCGTAATCCGGAGCCACGACGACTTCCAAAAATATTTTCACCAGTTCTTCAGCCGTTTGCTTCGTAACCTTTCGATTGAACGATACAATCCCCCCGAATATGGAAACAGGATCGCTTTCGTAGGCTTTTTGATAAGCCTCAGAGGTGTCTTTGCCAATTGCCACTCCACAGGGGCATTTGTGTTTAAGCGCCACACAGGCGGGTTCATCAAATTCGTAAACACTCTTAAAGGCCACATCCAGGTCGTTGATATTGTTGTAGGAGAGTTTTTTCCCTTGAACTTGTTCAAAGTGGTTCATTAAACCCGGCTCCGACAAATTCTCATATAGGGCTGCCGTTTGATGAGGATTTTCACCGTATCGCAGCTGTTCCTGTTTTCTCAAAGGGATTGTTAAATATTGAGGATATTCTTCGTCCAACAAAAAATTGCTAATAGCCGCATCATAGGCCGATGTGAGATTAAAGACCTTTCCGGCAAGCCTTTTTTTCGTCTCATAAGAGACCTCGCCGGTATTCATCTGTTCAATGACCTCCCGGTAATCCGCTGGATCGCAGATGACGATGACATCCTTGAAGTTTTTCGAGGCGGAACGCAGCATGGTTGGACCGCCGATATCGATAAATTCAACCTTTTCATCAAAATCTATAGCTTGATGCATCTTCTCAAAAAACGGGTACAAATTCACGATCACTGCATCCAGCGTTGCGATCTGTTCCTCTTGAAGGGTTCTCATATGCTCCGGATTGGACCGAACGGCCAGTAATCCGGCGTGTATGATTGGATGAAGGGTTTTCACCCGGCCATCCAGCATCTCTTTAAAATGGGTGATTTGGGCAATGTCGGTAACCGGGAGTCCTTTTTCACTCAAGTATTTGGCAGTCCCTCCGGTTGAAATAATCTCATATCCGTTATTCACAAAGCATGCTGCGATTTCTTCCACACCCGTCTTGTCATATACACTGATTAATACCCTTTTCACATTTTCAACTCCTTTAT
>CAYYNI010000296.1:0-2311 GCA_964472765.1 uncultured Thermotogaceae bacterium
CCGAAGTTCTGCCGGAAGGAGGAGAGATTATGGAAACACTTGCAAAACGACTGATAGAAAAAGGTGAAGCGAGGGGCGAAGTTACACTTCTCATGCGTTTAATCGCAAAGAAATTCCCGGAACTGGACAACAAATATTATGGTTGCACTGCAAAAAGGTCATTTTCCAAGAAATAATTGCAAAATCAAACAATATCGCAATTGCGGGAGCCCACACGGGGGCTCCCCTACAAAAGCTTGTAAATCCCTTAAACATTGGTGTAGGGGAGGGCCCGTGTGCCCTCCCGTGGAAAAAGAGCAGAGACGATTTATTGGGAAATCAGTCGAAAAAATGGTTTTTGCAGGGGAATCATATTATGATTCCACTGCAAAAAGGGTAAGATAACACAAACAAAAGAAGGAAAAAGAAAACATTGTTTTTGTTCCTAAATATGGTATAATAGAGCCATACAAGCGGAACAGGAGATGAATTAAATGTTTAAAACTAACAAAACCCACCAGCGAAAACAATTGTTTGGACTCGAAAATCAATTACCTGAAAAGATGAAACGGAAATTGGAGCAAACCATCTACCCGTTATTCTATGAAGAAGTCTTTTGTCAGATAGACGAAGATGTATTTGCGCCTTTGTATTCACAAAAGGTATCGCGCCCCAATTGTCCCGTAAACATCCTGGTGGGATTGGAGATCCTAAAACACCTGTTTGGCTTATCCGATGAACAACTGTTTGAAAACTTCTATCTGGATATACGCTACAAGGTGGCTCTGGGAATCCAAGACATGCGCGAAGGAGACATCTCACTGAGAACCCTTTACAACTTCCGCAGCCGGGTGGTGGCCTACAACCAGAAACATGGGGTCAATCCCATCGAAGAAGTCTTTGAAAGACTCACCGCTCATTTTATCGACAAGGCCGGTGTCCAAACGGACATCATACGCATGGACTCTACGCAAATCACCTCTAACATGAGACGAATGAGCCGTATAGACATCATGAGCCGAACGCTCCAACAATTCCTAAAAAGATTGGATCCAGAAGAGATCGCCCCCTACCAACAAGCCTATGCGCGTTACATAGACGAAGACAAACGCAAAGCCTATTTGGAAAGCATCGCAGACCCCTCTCGTGCATTGGAGATCATCGCGAGTGACATGTTAGAGGTATTAACCCGTTACCAAGAACACCCCCACTATTCCCAACAGGCGGCGTATCAACTGCTGGAGAGGGTATTAAACGACCAGACACTGGTGGTGGATGAACAGTTACGGGTGAAAGCGGGTAAAGAGATCGCCTCCGATTCATGTCAGAGTCCCTTTGACCCGGATGCCACTTACCTCCGAAAGAACGGGAAAGGCTACAGCGGGTACAGTACCAATATCACCGAAACGGCCAACCCTGACAACGACGTTCAAATGATCACCCATGTTCATACCGAGGCGAACATTCACAGTGATAAGGCCTTTTTGAATGAAGAACTAGACACATTGAAAGAAAAGACAAATATGGATACGCTGGTCGTAGATGGCGGTTATGTGGGAGAAGATATTCGAGAAAAAGTACACGCAAAAGGGGTTGAATTTATTGAAACGGGATTAAAAGGCAAAGAACCCAAGACCAACAGTGCGGCATTTGAGATTGACGAAACAAAAGGGATTCTTCGATGTCCCATGGGAAAAGAACCGATTCGCACACGGATTAAGAGTCAAAAAGCCCAAGCGCTGTTCTCACATGAAGATTGTAAAGACTGTCCCTATGCAGACCAATGCTTTGCCAAGAAACAAAAGAAGGGCATGAAAGTCGACATTGAACTCAAACGCTATGAACGCGATAAACGAAGAGCATACATGAAGACACAGGCCTTTCGGGAAAAGAAGAACTTGCGCCCTGCGATTGAGGGAACCATTAGTGCCATGAAGCGGACGGGACTCAACTGGATCAAAGTCCGTGGGTTGGTCCGGGTCCAGATGACGGTGATGTTCAATGCCATGGGGTGTAACTTGAAGCGCTTGTTTCGAGTGTGTCAAAACAAGCAAAATGGCAAAAACAAGCAGCCGTTGCTGTTGAATCATGCGGCATAAGACGGTAAAAAAGGGAGGAATTGCCCTCTGATTTGAGGAAATGGGTTAGTTGATCCGAGTTTTTTGAAAAACTCGGAGATGAACGGTAACTTTTGACTGAAAGATGAAGTTTCCTTCGAAATTTTTGCTTTTTTGAAGGCTATTCCCTTTTTTGGAAATGGCTGTTGTTTCAGTAGAATCATAGTATTTTACTAAATATTCATATAGTGCTATTGACAAAGCGCCTAAATAAT
>CAYYNI010000297.1:0-2307 GCA_964472765.1 uncultured Thermotogaceae bacterium
GATTGTCAAACCCGCCTTGTCAACCGTTAAAGTGTATAAGTACGAGATGGGGGATCTTGCCGTTGATCGTTTACGGCAGCTTTTGTACGATGAAAACATTCATCCGGTAAAGATATCGTTACACACGACTTTTATGAAAAGGGATAGTTGCAGGTAAAGAAAAATATTCTGCAGCTTTGCAACAACAGTCAATAAATGGAGGTGTGAAGTATGAAACGAGTCATCATTCTTTCTTTTTTTCTTATTTGTCTTTTGGCAACACCGCTGATAGCGGAAAAAATCACATTATGGACTGCCCCTAACATGTATCAGGAGCAGTTTTGGAAAGTCATTCTTGAGGAGTGGAAGCAGGTGCACCCAGATATAGAGGTGGAATGGAAAACCATTCCGGCATCTGGAAGCTCTGAAGAAGCAATATTGACAGCCATCGTAACGGATAAGGCACCGGATCTTTGCACCAATATTTTCAGTGGTTTTGCAGCCCAGCTGATTGAAGCGGATCAGTTGGTGGCACTCAATACATTAGAGGGTTTTGATGAATTGGTAAAAATCAGAAAAGCTGACGAAGGGATTAAGGGATGGAATTTTTCCGGGAAGTATTATGTTTTCCCGATTTATTCAAATCCCATGTTATTTTGGTGGCGGGAGGATATCTTAGCTGAAGCAGGATTTGACTCCCCCCCAAGAACCTATTCGGATGTTTACAAACTGGCTGAAAATTTTTGTAAGCCTAAAGAAACGTACGCCATCGAGTATTTGAAGGGAAGAAACTGGTGGGACAGATGGTTTGATTTCATTACCTTCTATTATGCCGCCAGTAGTGGGCAGCCGTATATCGATGTGGAAAGAAGTCGGGCAATTTTTAATAATGATGCAGGTATAGCGGTGGTTGAATTTGGTCAGAAGTTGTTTGACGAGGGGTGGACGTCAACCGATATGATGGATAATCCCTTATATACCGGACATCTTGCCGGACAGCTGATGGGACCTTGGTCTATTCCCGAAGCACAAAATATGTTTCCTGAGATTTTTCCTGAGAAGATTGTCATGAGCTATCCGCCTGTTCCAGATGATTACCCCGAAGATCAGCCGGTTAAGACATTTGCAGACACCAAAGGAATGGTCATGTTCAAAAGTTCCAAAAACAAAGAAGCCGCTTGGGAATTCATGAAATGGGTGTATTCCAATCCTGAACATGATCGATTGTGGTTTGAAATGACGGGTCTGCCACCTGTTAGATCTGATTTAACATCAAATGCGTTGTTTCAGGCTATTATTGAAGAAAATCCAATGCTAGAGCTTTATGCAAAAGCCGTTCCCAATAGTGTTCCACCGGCATTAATATCCAAAACAACAGAAGTGCAGGATATTATGACCACACATTTAACAGAGCCGATTTATTTGGTAGACCAATCTGCAGAAGAAATTATCAAAAATTGTATCAGCAAGATCAATAAAGAACTGTTTTAAATGTTGATGAACAGGTTCTTTTGATAGGGCCTGTTCATTGTTTTTTTATTAAAGGAGGGGAGACGATGAAAAGTAAACAATCATCGTTAAAACAGATGAATGCAATAAAAGGGTGGACACTGATCTCACCGTATATCGTTCATCAGGCCATCTTTTTTGGATATGCCCTTGGATGGCTTGGGTATTTGATGTTTGTGAAATGGAATTATCTGACCCCTCCGAAATGGGTAGGATTTGATAATTTTGTTCGGGTTTTAACCGATGAGGTATTCTGGCTCGTGCTTCTCAATACGGCTAATTTTATGCTTTATTTTATCCCGATTGCCCTCATTGCATCTGTTTTTTTGGGAATGGCATTCAGTAAATTGAAGGTTTTCAAAACATTTGTGGTTCTTTCTTTTCTGGTAGCCAATATTTCTTCAGGGGTAGGCTATTCAATAGTCTTTCAAAAACTTCTTTCTGAAAGCGGGCCGATTAATCGTTTTCTTTTTCAACAATTTAACTTTACCATTCCCTGGTTCTCACGACCCCAATTAGCCATTTTGGCTATTGCTTTAATGGTTTCTTGGAAATTTATCGGCTATTATGGATTGATTTTTTTAGCAGGCCTCAACGCCATACCCCAATCGCTTTACGAAGCAGCTAAACTGGATGGTGCAACCAAATGGAAGCAGTTTACTAAAATAACTTTACCGCTGTTGAATCCTTCTCTCGTGATGGTTCTGGTTTTACAAATAACGTTGTCTTTTGGCATTTTCACCGAGCCCTATATGATCACAGGGGGAGGCCCTATGAAACGGACGTATATGTTTATGATGTATATTTATGAGAATGCAT
>CAYYNI010000298.1:0-2281 GCA_964472765.1 uncultured Thermotogaceae bacterium
GAGATTCAAGAATCCGGTGAAGAATTGACGCTAATCAAATCCTATTCGGATATTGAAGCACTGAAACAAAGCAATCAAATTGGCATTATGCTGGCTTTTGAGGGCGTAGAACCCCTTTTCGATGATCTCAATCTTTTGGATATCTTTTACGAGTTGGGCGTGAGGATCATGGGGATCAACTGGTCCAGAAGAAATTATGCGGCTGACGGAAGTTTTTTTGCCCCAAAAAGAGAAGGCAAAAAGGGTGGCTTAACCCCATTTGGCGTAGCATTGATAGAAAAAGCAGAAAAACTAGGGATGATCATAGATGTGAGTCATCTGAATGATGAAGGATTTGATGATGTCGTTCAATTCACCCAAAAACCCTTTATCGCCACACATTCCAATTCCAGGACGCTGGTGGACAGCATGCGTAATTTAACGGATGATCAAATCCGGACGATCGGCAAAAGAGGCGGTTTGATTGGAATCAACTCAGCTAATAAGTTCGTTAGCAATCACGATGACACATCCAATATCTCTGCTTATGTGGATCACATTTTAAAGATAAAGGAGCTCATCGGAATCGATCATGTTGCCCTTGGATTTGACATCTGTGACTTTGGCATGACAGAAGATTTTAAAAAACAAATGACGGTTAAAGGAAGGGCCTTTTTCAACGTCGTCAGGGGACATAACGATGTGAACAGAGTGGAGAAGGAATTGCTCGATCGTGGCGTGAACTCTGAAGAAATCCAACAGGTGTTTTCCACAAACTTCATCAACTTAGTCAAGAATTATTTATAAAAAAATACCGCAGTTCTTAATGAACTGCGGTATAAAGTCCGGTTTGACCCGGTTTTATATTAAGGCTTCTTCGGTGCTGGGATCAAAGAGTCTCATCTTTTTAAGATCAAAGACAAGATCCATTTCGAGACCTGCATCTGCTCCGGTTTCCGGCAATACACTGGCCACAAATTTGCTGTCTCCGATGGTTGCGTGAATGAGTGTTTCGCTTCCCAAAGGCTCGGTTACATCAACTTTGATTTTAACAACATTTTCACCCTCAATGGCATTTTTTGAGAATACTTTATCGTAGATATTTTCCGGTCTGATACCAAAGATAATATCTTTATCTACAAACTGATCGACGTTTTCAACATAGTCTTTGGGTACAATGACTTTAAAGGCACCGGTCTTCTCCTGAACCCAAAGCCCCTTTTGGTCTTTGATGATCTTGCAATCTGCAAAGTTCATAGGTGGTGTTCCGATAAATCCCGCAACAAAGATATTGGTAGGATGATTATAAATGGTGTAAGGATCGCCTACCTGCTGAATCAAACCGTCTCTCATGATAACAATCTTATCCGCCATGGTCATGGCCTCAATCTGGTCATGGGTAACGTACGCAATGGTGGCGTTTAATCGTTGATGGAGCTTTTTCAATTCACTTCTCATCTGTACCCTGAGTTTTGCGTCCAAGTTCGACAGGGGTTCATCGAACAAGAAGACTTTGGGATCCCGAACGATCGCTCGACCAACGGCTACCCTTTGTCTTTGTCCACCGGAAAGCTGTTTGGGCTTTCTATCCAACAACGGTTCAATGCTCAGAATCTCAGCGGCTCGCTTGACCCTCTCTTCAATTTCAGCTTTAGGAAATTTTCTCAGTTTCAAGCCAAAAGCCATATTGTCATATACCGTCATATGGGGATAAAGAGCGTAATTCTGGAAAACCATGGCGATATCCCTGTCTTTAGGCTCTACATCGTTAACAACTCTATCGTCTATCTTGATGGTTCCCTTAGTAATTTCTTCCAATCCGGCAATCATTCGCAACGTAGTGGTTTTACCGCAGCCGGACGGGCCTAGTAAAACGACAAATTCCTTGTCTTCGATGGTGAAATTATGATCTTTAACCGCTTCAACTTTTCCGTCGAAAATCTTCCATACATGTTCTAAACTTACTTGTGCCACTGTTTACACCTCCTGATTATGTTCACTTGAATCATCGATAAAAAAATCCAGATTCAACTCTTTTATCAGCTTTACATCTTCATCATCGCTCATTTCCAACAGATACAAATCCTTTACTTTGGCGAGAAAATCCATAAGCTTCATATACCTGGAATAATCCATTACCACCGAAACAGGCTTTCCGTTTTTGGTAACGATAATCTCCCTGTCGGCACTTTCGTTGATCACGGTTGAGAATTTCTTCTTGGCATCTGCAAGGCTGTAAAAATCAATTTCCGAAAACTTTCTCAAACCCCTCACCTCTTGACCATAATTATAGTCATTTTTT
>CAYYNI010000299.1:0-2264 GCA_964472765.1 uncultured Thermotogaceae bacterium
TTTCGGCTTCTGAACATTCTTGTAGGGGCAGTTCACGAACTGCCCTTTTTGGTTACACTAATTCCTTAATCTTAGATCCTGTCCCACTTCCATCTTTTTTAAAGCAACGGGAACGGTTCTGTTTGCGGCTCTCCGAATGTCTTTTATTAACTGGTTTCATATGTTAGCTTGTTTTTTTCTTTGATATGATTTTTAACCCTGGCCTTTTAAAGCATTGTTTCAAAGCGAACCCTTTTAACGCCCTTACCGCTTTAGTATTAAACAAATATCAATTATAGCTCGTTGTCTTCAATATTAGCAATTTTCATGATTGATTTTAGTAAGCCGATTTTAAGGTCTTTATTTTGGTGGACTGGTACGCTTATTCTTTCTGTTCTTCCCTTTTTTATGTAGATATGATGGCTACCTTGTATTTTCTTTAATATCCAATCTTTTTTCTCTAATAGCTTGCATAACTCTTTTCCTGAAATGGACTTCATATCGCTATCTCAATCACTCTGTCTTCTTTGCTCGTTTCAATTTCTTCAACATCAATACTCAAGCATCCTTCAACAGCTTCATAAAGATTCGCCAGTAGTTCTTCCCAGTCATCTCCTTGTGTATGACATCCAGGTATAGAGGGAACTTCCGCCCAATATCCGCCTTCTTCGGCATTATGTACAATGACTTTAATTTTCATTTGTTCACCTCTTCTTCTCTCGTTAAAAAATTATAAAAGTTTTTCACAAATGCTCAACTATTTTTTATAACATCAATTCGTAAATAAGGTATTATTTCTTTCTCTATTTTATCATAATTAATTGTTTCTTGACGAGGCAAATAAAAACCATCGTCGGGGACGGTTTGAAGAGCACCCATTAGTGTTTATAATCTAGGGCCAAATGGAGTGCACAAAGCAACGGGCAAAGCAACGGGGACGGTTCTGTTTGCTGATTATCATTGTATGACCTGTTCCTAAATTTTTTTTGTTCAATACTTACTACAGTTAAATGGCATTATTGAATTTCTTCATTCTTCTTTTTTCGGCTTTTTATATACTCACTTAAGGGGCGATTCGTGAATCGCCCCTACACTGTGTTTCGGCTTCTGAACATTCTTGTAGGGGCAGTTCACGAACTGCCCTTTTTGGTTATTAAAAGCAACGGGGACGGTTCTTTTTGAAATTGCTTTTTCCTGAGATTGTCTTTATTAGCTGTTTTCAGTAATTTTGAATTTTGAATTTGAGAGAGTTGTTTTAAATTTATCCCTTTTTTTGAACTATGTCAAATATGCGGGAGGGCTCATGGGCCCTCCCCCACAAAGGGATTTTTCCACAAAAATGTAATAAAGTTCCTTTTTTTGCATTTATTCCTTTTAGGATATGCTGATATCCGATTTATTTTATTGGCTTTGAGTCCAAATATACTGAGTCTTTACATAAATCAATTCGATTATTCCATTGAACGCTCGAATCAATGTTTTTATCAATATCCCATGCAATGTTCCCATATTCATCAAGAAATACATCTTTGAATTTGTTTTTATCTTTTAGAACATCGAACACACCATATAACTTCTCATTCATATCATAAAGCCTGACCTCACCATTATCAAAGTGAATAGTGAGTGTGTAATCATCATTTGCAATTACTTTTTCTATTTTTCTTGAACCTTTTTGAAAATAATCTTTAACTTCTTTTGGTATTTCAGCTGTTTTCATAAAATTCCACCTTCTATTTTATTGGGTCTATTGGGAATAATTCCTTTTGTTGCTGAGCTAAATACCATTCTTCATTGAGCTCTTCTTGATGCAAGGCTGCCCAACCATATATCATTTTCAATTGCTTATTTGGCATGTTACCATCGATCAGCTCAATATCCTCTATTGAAATACAACAATTATACTCACCATATTCAGCATGAAAATGAGCGGGTAAATGATCTCTGTAATTGATGTATATTTTTATACCTCTAAACATACATATTGTTGGCATTAGTTTTTTTTACAACTCCTCATCTAATTTAACCTTTTAAAAGCACAACAATATTTTTTCTATTTTTAAGATTGCTAAAAATTGGCGTCTATTAAATTATATCATGGTTCGACTTAAAAAAGATCATTTTCGAAGACACACATGCCATGCATCCATCACCGAGGACGGTTTGAGTTGCACCCATTAGTGTTTGCAATCTAAGAATCGATGAAACTTTGTTTTTTTAACCTTATTCGATTGTTTTTAAGAATTTACGATAAGGGTCTAAATGCTATTTTTCAAGTGTTGCAA
>CAYYNI010000300.1:0-2245 GCA_964472765.1 uncultured Thermotogaceae bacterium
ATCGGAAAAACGGTAACCCAGGCATTCCCAGGTGTTCGGGACTTTGGCTTGCTGGAAATATTTAAAAAGGTTTGGGAAACAGGCCAGCCGCAAGAACACAAAGCCGAATACTATCAAGATCATCGTGTTTCCGGATGGCGGAACAACCGTGTTTACAAGCTCCCAAGCGGGGAGATTGTGGCCGTTTATGAAGATTATAGTGAAAAGAAAAAGGCTCAAGAAGAATTGGAACGGTTTAAAACCATATCGGATCAAGCCCTCTACGGAACGTGTATTACGGATATTGAAGGAACCATTCTCTACATTAACGATTATTTCGCCCGAATACATGGCTATGACCGACAAGCGTTGGAGGGCAAGAATATTTCGATTTTTCATACCCAAGAACAGCTCCAATGGCTGAAGGATCAAACGCAGCGATTACTGGAAACCAAAGGAGGATTCCCTGCAACGGAAACTTGGCATCTGCACAAGGACGGCAAACAATTTCCCATGCTCATGAGTGGCCTTATTTTACAAAACCATTCAGGATCAAGTCCCTTTATTGCCACTTCCGCCGTAGACATCAGCGAACAAAAAGAGTTGGAGTTTACCCTGAAAGCCCAACAGGAAGAGTTAAAGGCCACGAATGAGGAAATGGAAGCCATGAATGAAGAACTCATTGAGAGTGAAGAAGAGGCCCGAAAGGCCAATGAGGCAAAAAACGAATTTTTGGCCAACATGAGCCATGAATTACGGACACCCCTGAACGGAATCATCGGATTCAGCGAGATTGTTAAAGGGACATCATTAACGGAAGATCAAATCAGATACTTGGATATTGTGTTAGCTTCTGCCAATCACCTGCTGGAAATCATCGGTGATATTCTCGACTTCTCAAGAATCGAGGCCGGGAAATACGAATTGCACCCTGAGAAAACGCAGCTAAAAGATCTCATCGAAAAGATGATCTCGATTCTTCGCTATTCGGCTGAAGAAAAGGCATTGTCCCTGAGTGTTGAAATGAGTGAGGACATTCCAACCTATGTGAAGGTGGATGGTTCCAGACTCAGGCAAATTTTATTGAACTTGCTATCCAATGCCATCAAATTTACCGAAAAAGGGAAAATCTGTTTAACGATCAACAGGAAAGACACTCAAGATGACCGGGTACGCCTTTTGTTTCGTGTCACAGATACCGGAATTGGCATTAAAAAAGAAGATCAAGAGATCATTTTCAGGCCTTTTCACCAACTGGACATGTCCAATACCAGAATGTACGGTGGTACAGGCTTGGGGCTGGCTATCAGCAGAGATTTGCTCCGAAAGATGGACAGTACCCTAGAACTTAAAAGCAATTACGGTGAAGGCAGCGAATTCTTCTTTGAACTGATGTTACCCTATGAAGAAAACAATCCCTCATCAACAGAAGAATCGGTCAAGGTTGCGCCCGCCAACAGCTCCCCATATGCCGGGAAAAAGATCCTGATTGTAGAGGACAATCACATCAACAGGGAATTCGCAAAAACAGCCCTTTCGCTCTTTTCAAAAGATTTGAAAATCATAGAAGCGCAAAACGGAAAAGAAGCCTATCAACAATATTTGGATCATAAACCCGATCTCATTCTCATGGACATCATCATGCCGAAAGTAGATGGCTACCAAGCAACAGCCATGATCCGGCAAGAGGACACAACCACTCCCATCATAGCCATGACGGCGAAGGCAATGAAAGAAGACAAGCAAACCTGCCTGGCGGCTGGCATGAACGACTACATGACCAAACCTGTTTCCTTAACACAGTTGAATCAAGTATTGGAAAAATATCTGAGAGAATGAAGAATCTAAACCCAAAAGTCTGACCTCAGGGGGTACTTTAATTAAATCCTAATAAAATAAAGAACTAAGGCTTTTCTCATTATGAGATAAAATATGATTATTAAGTTTCCTGATTTTTTTAATCGCTTGATTGTTTCCTCTTTGCTCATAACACCTGTTTCAAACAGCCTGATTGAAAGATATGCATTATCATCTGCGACTAGTCCAATAACAATGTCATATTCATCTTTTTTTCTCATTTCTGTTTTTCAGAACGAAATCAAGTCATTTATTATCGGGGTGAATAAATTCTAATATGAGGCCTGCTGAATAACTCATAGCCCTCACAAATAGAGATTTACAGAGATTTTTTTCCAATTTAGCTGCATGGACTTTAAAAACAGTCCTTGAAGTTTTTGAGAAGCAAAACTTCATGTATGATTAAAGG
>CAYYNI010000301.1:0-2243 GCA_964472765.1 uncultured Thermotogaceae bacterium
CCAATATCGCATTACTGAAAATTATCGGCAATTATCTATATGTCTTTAACGTTCTTTGATAAATAAAGCGTTTCTTTGATGATAGCTGATCCCTTCCGGAACGATCAGATGAATCTCGAAGGGACCCCTTTTAACGTTGATCCAGCCAAGGCCTGAAATGGAAAGGTCCTTACCCTCAGAAATAATCAAATGGTGCGTTTGCCATTGAATCTCTTCGTAGGGCATAGAGGTGAAGGGAGGCTTTAACAGAATCCCCAATTGTTTTCTGTGAAGATCCGTTGCTTTTTTTTGATTGGTGTCATGATAGACAATATTGTGACCGGAAAATAGCTGTATGATTGGACTATAACCATCACGAGCGGGTGATAAAATATCCAAACGGCATAGGCCTCCGAAAAAGATTGTGCGTCCCGGGTCCGGTTTATAGGTTTTTCGTGTTAGTTTATCCGTATTAAAAATCAGATGTCGTTCTTCTGGCTTAATAAATTGCATCATACGCTCTTTGATTTCAATACCGGGAGTGTCAATGATAACGGTTCCTGAATTGAGAGTTCTTTTCACCCGACCCAGAGTGGTTCCTGAAAATGGACTGGCTGTGGACTGGGTAAGGCCTTCCTTTGAGATAATTTGATTCAGCAATGTGGATTTGCCTGCATTTGTGGCACCTGCAAAACAGCATTTTTTGGTTTTGTTGATTATTTGGGTTAACGCTTTGATACCGAATTGATTCACACTGCTCACCGGTTGCAACCGTTCGGGAGCTATATTGTATTCTGCGGAAAACCAATCAATAACTTGCTTGGAAGCTATGTGTTTGGGGATCAGATCAAATTTATTCAAAACAACAAACAGGTCGCTCTTAACGGCATCTTTGATTTGTTGACTCCAAGTTCCTTCTATGTCCAGTAGATCCACAACGACAAAGGTCACATCACATTCAGCGGATATGGATTTTAAATCGGCTAAACGGTAATGAACGACTTCAGGGGTAATATTCTCGGAATAATGCTTGATACGATAACACCTCTGGCAAAGGGGTTCGCTTCTTTCCAATAGGGATTTTTCGGGAATATACCCGATTCCGTTCGGATCGGTTGTTTGGAGCTCAACACCGCAACCAGGACATTTCATGTGGAATCACTTTTTCTTATTCTTCTATTCATTTCTATTTCCCTCCGGTTTTTTTCTTTCAAAGAACCTTTCCAATTTTCTCAGGATTTTTGTCATTGGAAATTCGTGTTCCAAGTCTATTGGTTCAACTTTGATGGTATAGGTTTTCAGCAAATTACCGATCAAAATATCCGTGAACAACTGGTCGCCTATAAACAATGTTTCCGAGTTTTTTAACGCTTCCCTTTTCATGATCGCTTTCGCTTTTGATAAAAAGGGTTTTTTCATCTTTCCGTATGCTTTCATGCCTGCTCCGATCTTTTGTTTGATGGCATTTAAACGGGCTACATGCCTTGTATTGGACATAATGAACAAATGATACCCCTTTGAAATCAACTCCCGCATATGCTCGATGGAATCTTTGGGGAGGTCTTTTTCTTTCCATTTTGTCAAGGTGTTGTCCATGTCAAAGATGATGTTTCGGTAGCCTTGTTTGTAAAATTGATCAAAGTCGACATCCTGCCATTTTTGAACTTTTAACTGGGGGTTGATCAAATGAGACAGTCTGAAAAACCAGCCGATTGTGTAAAAATAAAGTAAATAACTCCAACGTGTCATTTTATAGGCGGCCTTTCCAATGAAGTTGGAAACTTCTTTGGTGTAATGAGAATAGGGATTGACAAGGATAGTGTGCATCTTTAATCGGTTGCCGGCGATAATATCTGTGAAAAAAAGGTCTCCTGTGAGCGCAGTTTCTTGAGGCTTGGCATGCAGGAATTCCAATACTTTTGATAGTTTTTTTATGCCCGGTTTTTTCATCTGTCCGAAAATTGGAACTTTTCCCCCAAAGTAATCCAACAGGTTCCCGGCTCTATCCGCAGGCGCATTTGTGACAACGCATACTTTAAAACCGTTGTTAAGAAGCTTTTCAAACAGTTCTATTGTCTGTTTGCCCACACAGATGCTTTTCCAGGGGGCCAAGGTATTATCGTAATCAAATAACAGCGTCATGATGCCCAATTGTCTTAACCGTTGAAAGTCGATATCGTAAATGGACGGGTAATGTTCCCTGGGTGAAGGAAGACTAAGGATGTCCCGGATTCGGCTCATATCTCACCACTTCCAGGTTAATT
>CAYYNI010000302.1:0-2203 GCA_964472765.1 uncultured Thermotogaceae bacterium
ACATTGAAAATAATCAA
Source organism: uncultured Thermotogaceae bacterium (assembly GCA_964472765.1). GTDB lineage: Bacteria > Thermotogota > Thermotogae > MWEM01 > MWEM01 > JASUTC01. Next base: position 18 of record CAYYNI010000302.1, read on the forward strand.
ATACCACTTGCAGATATAGTCATTGGTGGATTCCCCTGCCAAGATTTCAGTCATTCAGGCAAACGAAAAGGATTAGAAACTGATAGGGGAAGGTTATATATGGAAATGAGGAGAGTGATTAAAAACATAAGGCCAAAAGCATTTGTGGCAGAAAATGTAGATGGAATAAGAACATCAAAAATTAAGAATGATCTCTCGGCCCTTGATATGATAATGGATGATTTTAAAAGCCTGAATTACAATGTTGTCTATCATGTTTTAAATGCAGCGGATTATGGTGTACCACAAATTAGAAACCGTGTTTTTATTATCGGCGTTAGAGACGATTTAAATAAAACTATCTATTATCCAAGTGTTATAAGAGGTAAAGACTCCTTTTTAAAACCATGGATGACTTCAAGAGAAGCTATTGATGATCTTTGGGGCAAAATCGGGGATCCAGCTTTTTTTAATCATACTGAAACAGATTATTCGAAAGCGAAATTTTATCCTGGGAAGAAAATGCAGGGTAATTACCAAATTCAAGCGGATCGACCATCCAATACGATCCGTGCGGAACATCATGGAAATATCGAAGCACATTATCGAACCAAAAACGAAGATAATCCAAATGATACTGCTTTTTGGAGAAGATTGTCTATAAGAGAATGTGCCCGTTTACAATCATTTCCAGATGATTTTGTTTTTCCTTGTTCAACTTCAAAAGCATACAAACAAATTGGGAATGCTGTTCCTCCAGTTCTTGCTTGGTATCTATCTAGAGCGCTTTATATTAGTTTAACAAAGTCCTAGTTTTTCTTACTTTTCTTTTTTATACTGTTTCTTAAGCGTTTTTTAAAAGACTCTTTTTCAGAAAGACTGAAATGATCATACTTATCGATCAATTTCTCTGCACATTTTCTGAGTGTTACGTTAAACCAAGGTTCATTTTTCTTCAAATCCTCCTGAAATAAAATTTGAATCCATTTATCAGCAAGAAAATTTTGCCAATCTTCTAATAGCAACTGTTTTTCTTTGATAGTATCGCTATTAACGGTATAACAGATTATATCTGAGTTTCCCTTTCGATAGTTTTCATTCCACCTTTTCATCTCATTAAAGGAAACTTCAGGTCTAGGGCTTCGATCAGGAAATCTTAAGATGTTATTGATGCTGTTAATGTATCTTCCCGTCGTGATTTCAATTTTGTGTTTTGTGTGTTTAACGAAAATAACCCATTCGTTTTCGTTAATCTGTTGAATACTTGAGCCTGGAATTGAATCTTTTTTTGTAGATTTTACTTCAACTGAAAAATATGCGGAAGAATTACCATCAGTACATTCGACAAGTAAATCAGGGTTAGTATAAACAGATTTTTTTGAGTTTTTTATTCTTTGCTTTAACTCCTCAGTGATTTCATTTTGTAGATAAACATGTTTGATATAGATGTTTTCAAAAGCTTTGCATGATTTCTCCAAAGAAAGTTCATCATGTTTGAGGATCAAAGTTTTCTGAAGTATTTGAGAAGGAAGGTGATTGAATTTCATTTCAATAAAACCTTTTAAAAATTCTTTTAGTTGTTTATCGGTATTTGCTTCGTCACTATGAAAAGAAATGGTTTCTATCTCTTCGATGTGATTCATTAAGGCTTCCTCTAATCCATACATATAGACAGATAAAAATCCTTCATAATAAAATTGTTGATGATTGTACATCATTTCGATACATCCGAAAGAAAGAGTTTATGAACATCAATTTCCAATGCATTGGCGATTTTTTGAATGTTATCTAATGAGATACTTCGCTTTTTCGTTTCAACAGCGCTTATGTAAGTTCGATGAAGTCCGCTTCTTTCAGCTAACACTTCCTGAGTTAAGCTCAATTTGAGTCGGTATTTTTTTACATTTCTTGCAAAAATATCTCTTATGTGTTCCAACAAAGGCACCTCCTAATCGTCATTTTATGCTTCTGTATTCAATAAGTCTACAGACAATAAGTAGCACTCATGACTATGATTGATTTTTTAAATACAAAAATCTAATTTATGAAAATCATAAAGAAGAAAAACTTTAGATAAGGTGATGCGCCAAATCGAGGAAAAAGATTATGTCCGTGAGCTTGAAAGTGAAGGCTATACAAGGATTTTAAAGGGTGCTCTTGGTGTTGACGGGAAGTCGGTCGCAGGGTTGGTCTCTTGAATAATTGAT
>CAYYNI010000303.1:0-2198 GCA_964472765.1 uncultured Thermotogaceae bacterium
CCATGATTGATTGGTATGCCAGAAAAGCAATAGCCAGCACACTATCTAACACCTTGGGAACCGAGTTTGTCATTCGTACATTAAACAAAGCATTCAGAAAACACGGCATTCCTAAAATCATCAACAGTGATCAAGGCAGTCAGTGTGTATTTTCGAAGAAAATACCAAGGAGTTTTTTCAAAACTCCACACATCCAATGAATAAATTGCTCTTTTAAAAGAAAAAGGCATCAAAATTAGTATGGGCGATAAAAGACAATCGTTGTAAAGGAAGAGCAACGGACAATTGGAATTTGAGAAACAAATTCCTTAGGAGTTTCAAAGAAACTCCAGCAATCAGTGAAAGATTTTTTAGAAACTTGAAGCAAGAATCGCTGTATTTATACGAATATGACTCTGTGATTGAAGTGAAAGCGCTCATTGATAATTACATTGATTTCTATAATTCTCAAAGACTTCATCAATCATTGGATTATCTCACACCTGATGAAATCTATGTTTCTGAGATTGCAGGATGAAGTTTTGAAAGGAGGAAAAACTTAACTTATTTTTTCTCATTTTGTGTCTTGACATTGGGGGGCATTTTACTCAAGGTTTTCAAGACCCGGAAATGGTTAAAATGGGGAAAAAACACCGAATGAATCAGATGGTGGAATTGGCTCATAAAACTTTAAGCAAAGAAGCTCTTGAAGATGTACCAGATGCAATTGAAAATATCATTAAGCTGGTTACCCGCTCATCCATGGTGTCAGTATTTGAAAAACCCAAGTTTCGGGATGGCGTAAAAGCCATGAGTGATGAACAAAAAAAGCTGTTGGTGCATACCATCAAAGAATTGATCCACGGCAACGAAGAAAAAGGTTTTAATGCATTGCTGGAACTCCTGTCCTATTACAAACTGGCCAAATGGACCCTGATGACCGTTTTCAGATGCTATTATTACCCGGATAAAGATCTGTTGTACAAACCCACAACCGTCAAAGGGGTCATTAACAAATACAATCTTGAAGGCCTCACATATAAACCCAGACCCAGTTATCCTTTTTTTGTAAAATATCGTGAGGCGATCAACGAGATGAAAAGATATGTCAGTCCGACGCTTTCCCCAAGTAATGCCGCTTTTTCAGGCTTTTTGATGTTAACGATGTAATATGATGCTTTACTGAAGTGGGAGTGTCTATTTTTAGCTCGTATTAAATGGAGGTTTTATGATACTGCATATTATAAGAAATCAGGAATGGCAATCAGCTAAACAATCAGGAATCTATAAAAACAAATCCTTGGAAGATGAGGGATTCATTCATTGTTCTAACGAGAATCAGGTTTGTAAAGTTGCCAATAATCATTATAAAGACGAAGAAGATGTTTTGCTTTTATATATTGAAGAAACAAAGTTAGTGTCAAAAGTCATTTGTGAAGATCTGTATCAGTTAGGTGAAAAGTATCCCCATATCTATGGCCCGATCAATCTTGATGCGGTGATTAAAGTAGAGCCTTTTCTTAAGGATGAAAAGGGAAGCTTTCATCTCTAAAGGTTTAAATTTAAAATGTTTTGAAGTTGCCTCTTGATATTGAAGGGGTAACAAGATGAAACGAATGATTATTAATGGAGCAAATTCCGGAATCGGATTTTATATGATCAAAGAACGGCTTAGTCAAGGAGATCAAGTAGTTGTTCTTGATGGGAAATGTTTTTCATCACCAGTTCCGTCGGTGTTCATGGCTGATCCTGAAAAAGTTGGAATCGGTTTAGCAAAAAGGCTGAAATCCAAACGGCTTGTCATTTGCCATCGTTTTGCTCAGAAGCTCCAAACTCAGTTGATGTATTTGTTTCCCGTTTCATTTGGTCGTTTTTTAAGTAAAACGACAGAAAAATCAGAAAAGCAATCAAATTCTGTCGGAAAAAAAACTCATCCGCTATTTCCGAAATTCGATCAACATTGTTGAGGTATATGAAATGGGTTCCGTCCAGAATTTCATCCTCAAAGCGTCCCTTCGGTTAAAGATTGATTTTATGGTATATCGATTGCTTTCATGATAAAATATCAAGAGGGGATCAATATGAGTAGATCAGAAAAAATACTACTGAAAGTGATTTGTGGAGCAAAAACCAAACCATATCAAGTTAAGCAGGTGCAGAAGTTCCCGAACTTCCCGGGTGTACAGCTGATGGGAGTTCGTACCAAGAAGTATTGAACA
>CAYYNI010000304.1:0-2187 GCA_964472765.1 uncultured Thermotogaceae bacterium
AGTTCCTCGAGGGGAATAAATAAGGAGAAAGGCTTTCGTTTTAAAATTCCTCCCCCAAGGGAGGAATTTTTAGTTATTCAGCAAGCCCTATTTTAACAAATCCGCTGCTTGTTGTTTGTTCAAGACTTTTCCGGTTGAAATAACTTTTCCGTCGATTTCCACTGCCGGTGTAGCGGCAAAGCCCTTGCTGATGATGGCGTTTATGTCCTGAATTTTTACGACGATTGCATCTGCACCCGTTTCTTGAATCGCCTCTTCAAAAGCGGCATAAACTTTTTTGCACTTTGGGCAACCTGCTCCATAAATTTTAATTTCCATCTTTTACCTCCGTTTTTTTAATAAGGTTTATTCGTTTTACATCAAATTACCGTACATAAAGCCTGTTAGTGATGAAAAGGCGATGACCAGAAAAAAATAGGTGAAGGCCTTTTTGGTGCCCAGTAATTTGGTCAATACGATCATGCTGGGCAAACTCAGTGTGTAGCCGGCCATGAACAGGGATAGTGCCGGGCCTTTTCCCATGCCCAAGGACATGAGGGATTGGATGATGGGAACTTCCGTTAGGGTTGAGAAGTACATAATAGCGCCAAATACGGATGCAAAGAGGGTGGAAAAGAATTTGTTTCCCCCTAGCACTTGTTGGACGACGGATTCCGGAAGGGCTTTTGAGATGATTCCGGCGATAAAGACGCCAACGAACAAAAACGGCAGGATCTTTTTGGCAAATGACCAGGTTTCTGAGATCCAATCTCTGCGTCTTTCTTTGTTAAATTTGAAATAAAGAGCCAGGATTCCCGCAACCGACAGAATCAGCAGCGTTGTTTTTAACGCAGGGTTGATTGAGAGGCCTCCTGTAACCAGGAAAAACATTTGAAGGCCCAAAAAAGTCAGCACCCACAGGGGTTTTTCTCCCCCGTCATCTTCCATGATGAGGCCCCCCTGGCCTTTATCTTCTCTAAAAAGCCACGCCATGATCAAGCCAATCATAATCGCTACAGCAACGGTCGCAATCAATCGGACAATGGATAATTCCCATCCCAGAACTTCGCCGGTTAAGAAAATCGCCGTCACATTAATGGCCGGGCCGGTAAACAGAAAGGCTACAGCCGGTCCCAGTCCGGCACCTCTTTTGTATATCCCTCCGAATATGGGCAGTATCGTGCATGAACAAACCGCCAGTATCCCGCCTGCAGCACTGGCGACGGGGTAGGCGATCCATTTTTTTGCCTTTGGCCCCAGAAGTTTCAGGATGGCATTTCGGTTCACAAACACAGCGATGGTTCCGGCTACAAAGAATGCAGGGACCAGACAGAGTAAAACATGTTCTCTGGCATATTCTCCAAGCAGTTCAAATCCGGCTATGATTGCTTCCTGAACCGTTGTGTTGCCAAACGGCAGGAAGAAAAACAGCAAAAAAATGCCGATTAAGCCGGTCAATTTCAACCATTCTCTTTTATCGTTCATTTCAATCTCCTTCTAATTCGGTTGATAGCTTAAATAGCTGATCCGATTCGTTTAATATTAAAGTCCCTTCTGTGATTCTTTGAATGAGGTTTTGAACCTTCGTTTTGATCTCATCCCGAGTTTTCCTGAATGCCTCGATTCCTTTTCCTGAAGGATCTTCTATTCCCCAATCCTCGGTCAATTTGTTTGGAATATACGGGCAGGTGACATGGCATCCCATAGTGATCAAGATATCCAGCTCTGTTGGGATATCGCCTATTCGTTTTGGCTTTTGGCCGGATAGATTCACCCCGGCCTCTTTCATCACCTGTAGGGCAAGGGGTTTGATTTCAGGATAGTCATGCGTCCCGGCAGAATAGGCTTCAAATAAATCGACACCAAGTTTTTTCGCCCATCCTTCTGCCATTTGGCTTCTGCAGGAGTTGTGAACGCAAACAAAGGCTATTTTGTATTGCATGGTTATGGCCTCCTTTTGTATAAATTTCAGAAAGACGGTTTATTTCCCGCAGGAACATTTTGAATTGATGATTTTAATGACCTGCTCTTTGTTCTCACGGATCAGGGTGCAGGTGAGGCGGTTACTTTTATAATGTTCCATTCGTTCCAGGTCCTTTTTGCTCATCACATCCTCGACCAATTTTGTCTGAAGGTGTTGAAACAACAGGGGGTTTTCCTTCTCAAATGTCTTTGAAATCGTGTAGTAGACCCATTGACCTTCTTTTT
>CAYYNI010000305.1:0-2184 GCA_964472765.1 uncultured Thermotogaceae bacterium
GCGATTTAGTAAAAGAAAAAGCAAATTTTACTGAAACAGTTTGTGTGTGGCAAGCACCATCTAAAGATAAGGACGGAAATCTTGAAAAAGATTTTTATATCGCAGGTTTTCGTGGTGTAGAAATAGAATTTTCTGTCAATATTTCAGAAGCAGAAAAGATGATTTTGCTTTTGGGTCCAAATAGACCACCATTTGAATATATTGCCAATCTCCAAAAAATAGTTCAGAACAACTATTCAGAAAACGTAAGTTCAATTTTAGACCAAGATTTTCTAAAAACAAATTGGCAACCTTCATTACTTGACAACAAAAACGACATCCCGAATTTCATATTAAGTCAATTATCCTTAACAGACCAAGTTGTTTTAATTGGACCGCCTGGAACAGGCAAAACATATCAAATTGCTGAAATTTGTAAACGTTTATGTGAACAAGGCAAATCGGTTTTAGTAACATCACTTACAAACAGAGCGTTAATTGAAGTTGTTGAAAAACCAGCATTATCAAATTTATTAGATAACGGTATGATTTTTAAAACTAAAATCTCAACCGATGAGAAAAATGAATTTCCAAAATTACAACCGACAAAAGAAATCAATCCGCAACCAAGTAATTTAGTTTTATCAACATTCTTTATTGCAAGTAGCGAAGCCGCTAAATTAAATGACAAACCACCTTTTGATTATGTAATAGTTGATGAAGCAAGTCAAGCATTACTTGCTATGTTTGGTGCAGCAAAACTTTTAGGAAAGAAGAATATTTGGATTGGCGACACAAAACAGTTACCGCCTGTTGTTGCTATCAATGATGATAAAGTAAGTAAAAAGAATTATGATTTTTTAGTGGACGGGTTGAAAGCTCTTTCAGATACTTCATCAGTTCCTATTTTTCAATTGACTGAAACATACCGTTTGCCCAAAAGAGGTTCTGATTACACAGGAATATTTTATAACAATAGCCTTAAATCAAGAGCTAAGAAAGAAATACGATTATCTTTTCCTGAAATTCCTGATGACATAAATGTGTTTTTCAACCCGCAAGGTGGTTCTACTCTCATAAAAGCGGATTTAGAGGTTGGAAACAAAAAACCGTCTACTGCCATAGAAATAGCCAGAATGTTAGTGTCTCATTTGTTGAAAGTCAAAGAAAATTTACACATATCTGTTTTAAGTAATTACATTGACACAGTAAAAGCCCTGCAAAAAAATATCTACGGCTCTATTGAAAATCCGAAAAATTTACTCATTGAAACTGTTGCTCGTATACAAGGGCTAACAACTGACATAACAATATTTGTAATTCCAAATTCAGGTTACAATCATTCATTAGAAAAGCGTTTGTTTAATGTTGCGACAAGCCGTTCAAAACGTCATACAATCATTATTGCAGATAAAGATATTATCAGTTCTTATCCCCATTTAGACGAAGACGTGAAAATGTATATTCAAAAACTAAATGATGAATATTCATTCTATTACACCACTGATAAGAAACTAATTGCAAGCAAAACCTCAGAAAAGAATGAACCACAGGTTGAAGAAAAGTTAGGAAGCCAAACAGGATTAAAAGTTCTTGGCAAAATAGACCTTTCTAAGTTTGAAAAGCCTAAGAAAGAAATCGTTGAAGGGAAGGAGAATATTTACATTATTGACACCAACGTATTTGTTGACCAACCCGACATAATTTCAAAAATAGACAAACAGTATCAAGTTGTTTTATCAGCAAAAGTTATTGATGAATTAGACAAATTGAAAGTTACATTGCCGACAGAACAACAAAAACAAAATGTTCAAAAAGCAATTAAACAAATCAATGACAGCTTTGACAAACGCAATATCAAAATGGATACAGCTGACCTGACTTTGTTACCGAGCGATTTTGACAAAAAATCACCAGACAATTTTATTTTGACAGTTGCCCTAAAATACAAAGACGAAAATCCAATAATGCTGACGTCTGACAATGGTTTGCAGCTTAAATCAAAAGGTTTCGGAATAACGACAATTAAACTAAAAGACTTTTTAAAACAAATGAAATATTAGCCAGCGCATTTGGTGGCACATTTGCAAAACCGAACAAGCACACGCTAAAGCCAAGTTTTGCAAAAGAGCCACCAAGCCAACGCACGACAAAAACAGACACTAAATGACTGATAGACAAAATAAAATGAAAGAAGGGCAGCAC
>CAYYNI010000306.1:0-2183 GCA_964472765.1 uncultured Thermotogaceae bacterium
AAGCGCTTCTTTGTATTGTTTGTTGTATGAATGGTACAGTCCCTCGATGAGATAGCTTAATGCCAGGTTGTTTCTGTCGTTGTAAGTTCTGGAGATTTCACGGCTTTTTTCAATGAAAATGAACATACTGGCGATGTCTCCCGAATAGAGATAACTGTTAGCCAAATTCAAAGCAGGTCTCAGCGAGAGCTGTGGTATGCCGTATTGTTCGGAATATTTGATGGCATTTTGGAGAATGGGTTTGGAATAATGGGGGCCGTTGATGTCCATGATGGTACCCAAAGAGGAGTAAACCAGCGGAAGAAGAAATTTCATTTCTAATTTTTCCGCTGATTCCATGTTTTCCTTGCTTAATACGGCTGATTCATCCCAGTTGTTGTTGCGCCATTCAATCTTTGCCGAAAGGTTTTTGAAGAGAATATTGAGATATTGATAGCGGTCATACTTTTTTATTTTTCCGTTGACCGCTTTGATTTCATCAAGGGCTGTTCCAATTTTTCCCGATTCGTAAAGACAATAGACATAGGAAAGATTATTGGCAAAATCCGGAAATCTCTTCAGTGGATTGCCGTTTGGATAAAGTTGAAGGTATTCTTTTTCCACCCGGTCGAACTCACATTTAAGAACCAGGTTGTACAGATAGAGATGGAACAATCTGCGGGAGTGTTTAAACCTCTCAGCGATTGGTTCACCTAAAATTTCACCTTTCAGAAGCTTTAGCAAAGAGGGAAGCATAAGCATTTCAACGGTTATTTCATCTTCTTGAAGTAAATCGTAAGCATTTTGGAAATATTGATCCACGATGGCCCAGCTCATGTTGTTGGAGAAATTTTCGCAGCCTGCCCTGAGATACATCGCTGCCGCAGCTCTTCTTTTTCCAATTTGTTTATAATGCCATGCCTTTCTCGAGTAATCCGGTGAGATTTGGCAAAAATTTTGGTGTATTTCTTTCTTAGCTGAATCTTCCAGGCTTTTATAGGCCTTATCCCAGATGTCGTGGAGTGTAAATCGATAACGTTCCCCTTCTTTGATCATCAATCCTGCCCGCTGCATTTTTATCAGGGAAGCTTCAGCCTTTTTCAGATCAATTTCAATACTTTGACACAGATCTTTCAACTCGCCTTTTGTGAAATTTTCGGATAATCCGGAAAAGGTAGAGAGCATTTGTTTATCTATCGAGTCGATTTGTTGGAACAGTTTTTCAACATAATCCTCCATCCCTTTGATATTGTGAATGTTCCCTTCTATTACCCATTTGCCCTCTTTGATAGTCAATTTCCCCGTGGAATTCAGCAACATGAGGAAATTGTAGATGAGTCCCGGATAACCGTTTGTGAGATTGTATATCCAGTTCACTTGGGGTTCGTAATTGGTCGTGAAAGGCTTTCCCAATAAGACTTCCAGATATTTTGTGGTTTGTTCTTTGTTGAAAGGCTCCAACTTGAACTTTTTGGTAAATGCGAATTTGCCTTCTTTTTGCGTTGAGGCGGCAATGATGACAACCTTGGAGGGAATGATCATGGACTGAACATAATCCAGGAGTTTTCTGTAACCATCGTCGATTTGTTCAAAATCATCCACAAGAATGGCGATTTCATCCATGATGCCAATGAGTTTTCCGACGATTCGAGCCACACGGTCTAAATTGTAATGTGTTTGCAAATCCCAAAGATACTGGAAATCATCCAGATTTACTCCGGCAAATTCCGGGTTTTCGGTGATCTGAAGTAATTCTTGGCAAAAATGTTTGGTATCGCCTGCTTTTAACGTTTTCCAACCGTTGTTGATCAGATCGGTTTGAATGAGGTTTAAAAAAGTGGTTTTCCCCACTCTCGAACCCCCGTGAATCAGGTAGGAACCGTTTTCTTCACTCTGCAGGTCCGCAAAGTAGGTGTTAAATTCCCTTAAATCCTTATCCCTTTCCACGATATGTGAAGAAACCAAATCCCGTTTGACCAAACCTTCCAACAGATGATGGCCACGTTTTATGTGAATTTTATCGGTAAACAAGCGGCCGAAATGAGAAGGCCTTTTCTTTGGATTTTGATCCGTCATCATTTTCAACTCTTGAGAGAATTGTTCTTTCGTATCCTCCGGTAACAAGTTTTCCAGTATCTTTCCCAAAACAAATGTGTCCGAAGCCGATGTGGGCCATTGTCCTTCCAGAATCTCAGGTGCAACGA
>CAYYNI010000307.1:0-2147 GCA_964472765.1 uncultured Thermotogaceae bacterium
GTCATTTCTCTAGTAAACCATGAGATGTAACCCATGGAAAGAAACATCCCGCCAAGCCCCGTAAGTAAGCCACTGATCATGATTGCAACGGTTTTGATTTTGCCTACGGATAAACCTACTGATACGGCTGCTTCGGGGTTTTCTCCAACCGCTTTGAGGTGAATGCCAAAGGGGGTTTTTTTCAAAAGGATAAAGACTATGAACACACAGATGTAGGCTAAATAAGTCAGTAGATGATGATTGTTTAAGATTTCTCCCAAAAAAGGAATATGATCGAGAAAGGCTATATGTATTTGAGGGAAAACGATTGACTCTAAATTTGTTGTATTGCCCGTTTGACCTGATACAACGGGCATTAAAAAACCAGTCAGGCCGCTGGAGAGAATGTTAATGGCGATGGCTGTTAAAATGATGTTTGCCCGGTATTTGAATGAAAAAATGCAAAGGATGGCCGATAGAATGAGGGCACTACTTAAACCCCCGATTATTCCCAAAGTCAGCGATTGAGTGAGGGCACTTACAACGGCGCCGGAAAAAGCTGACATCAGCATGATTCCCTCTAAGGCTACATTAGGTGCACCGCCAACACTTGCTACTAACGCCCCCAAGGCAGCGAACAATATGGGAGTGCTGATTCGAATGATGGAGGAGTAAAAATAGCTGTCTGAAAAGATCTCCTTCAGGCTAAACATCGGGAGAGCCTCTATTTTTTCTTAGAAAAGCTCTGAAGGGTTCAGATTTGAATAGTCCTTCAGCTGCAAAAAAAAGGATGATGATCCCCTGAATAATTTTAACCAATTGAGGAGAAACATCACTGTAACGACCCATGTTCTGTGCACCTATTCTGATATAGGCTAAAAATAACGCTGAAAAGGGGACATAAAAGGGATTTTTTGATGCCATGATGGCAACGATGACCCCGTCCCAGCCGTAACCGGGAGAAGTCTGCCAAACAAATCTTTGATGATATCCAACCAATTCAAAGATTCCTGCTATACCGGCAATAGCACCGGAAATTAGCTGTATTTTGAACAATTGCCTTTTGACATCAATTCCGGAATATTCTGCAAATCGGACGTTGGAACCGATCATTTTAATCTTTAAGCCCCATTTTGTCTTTTTGATGAGAAACCCGAAAAGTACAGCTGTAAAACAGGCAACAATGATTCCCATATGCAGCCTATATCTTTCGTTGATGAGAGGTAAAACAGCATTTGGTGAAAACTTATCAGACATCAAGGCTCCTGAATTCTGATCTCGAATCAATGTTTTTATAAGGTATGTTCCTAAATAAAAAGCAAGATAATTCATCATGAGTGAGACCAAAATCTCGGAATCCTTTTTTTTGATGCTGGCATAGGCCGGTAAAATAGCCCACAGGCTTCCGGTGATTGCAGCAGCGAGAAAAATGACAAAGATTTGAAGAAAGCCGTTGACGTTTGGGATAGCGGCGAGTAAGGAACCTGTAACGGCGCCTGCAAACAGTTGACCTTCAGCCCCCAGATTCAGAATACCGCTTTTCAATACCAAGGCGATGGCAAGACCTGTAAAAATGAGCGGTGTTGCTTCATTGAGCCATTGAGTAAAAGACATCATGTTGAATCTCAGTTCACCGGAATAGTCTCTGATCAAAGGACTGGTTAAGAAGATGAAAAATGCGTGATTCGTTTTTTGAAAGCCCGTATACAGCGGGTCCACAACGGAATCCGAGGAAAAAGGGATCATAGTCAAAAAGGTCAAAAAATAACTGATCAACAAACCCAGGATGACAATCAGTGCGATTTTCATGAGGAGATCTGTTCCTTTGAACCCAAGATACATTCACCTAATTGATAGGCATTGAGCGAACAGCCTCTTTCAAAGACCGTTACGGATTGACCTTCGTAAAGAGGGATGATTCGATCGCATAATGATAGCAGTTCGTCCATGTCCTGACTGAATAAGAGGATGGATTTTCCTTTATCTCTTTCTTCTTTTAACCGATTTCTAATCGAACGGGCGGATTGACTGTCCACCCCTTGAGTGGGGTTATCCGCTACAATGATCTGGGCATTAAGGAAAGCTCCCGAGCTAATATAACTTTCTGGATATTGCCCCCTGAAAGTGTTTTCAGTTGAATCAAAGGGTTTGGCGCTTTGACATGAAAG
>CAYYNI010000308.1:0-2139 GCA_964472765.1 uncultured Thermotogaceae bacterium
TGCATTGGCGATAAGACTACAAATTCTGGCATAAGCATACTGAACATAATAAACAGGATTATCCATAGATGTACTTTTTGCCAGGTCAATATCAAATATCAACTGTCCATCTTTATCTACCATGGCATAAAAATACCGAGTGGCATCTTTCCCAACCATTTCAATTAACTCATCTAAAGTAATGAAAGTTCCTTGTCTTGTTGACATCTTGATTATTTCGCCTTTTTGCTTTAGCGTCACCATTTGATGGAGAATAACATTAAAGAATGTATCTTCAAAACCAAGTGCCTTCATAGCTGCCTTCATTCTGGGGATATGACCATGATGATCAGCACCCCAGATATCAAAAACCTGTTTAAATCCTCTTTCATGCTTTTTAAAATGATTTGCTATGTCTGTGAAAAAATATGTAGGCATTCCGTCCGATCTGATTAACACTTTGTCTTTTTCATCTACAAAATCTGATACCTTTAACCAAAGAGCACCATCCATTTCATAGACTAAATCATGCTCCTGGAAAATCTTTTTTACTTTTTCAACAGTCCCATCGCTAAATAATGACCCTTCAGAAAAGAACACATCAAAATTGATGTTCATACCGTCTAAAGTGTTTTTGATGTGTTGGAACATTTCATCTTTTGCCGCTGTTAGAAAGATTTGTTCGATCTCTTCATCCCATTTTCCTTTGTATTTATCTCCGATATCTTTTTGAACCCTTTTAGCAATATCAATGATGTAATCGCCTTTATAACCGCCCTCAGGGATTTCTTCTGTAATGCCGTACAGTTCATTGTAACGGATATAAACAGATTTTGCCAACAGTTTCATTTGTCTGCCGGCATCATTGAAATAATATTCTCTGATAACTTGAAAACCAAATCGTTTGTAGACAGCTGCAAGAACATCACCAATAACAGCTTGCCGACCATGCCCAACGGTAAGTGGCCCTGTGGGATTAGCGCTAACAAACTCCAGTTGTATTTGTTGACCATTCCCCAAATCTGCATGAAAAAACTGATCCGTTTCCTGGCGAATCATATCTAACAGATTTTTTTGATAAAACGCATCAGACATGAAAAGGTTGATAAATCCCGGTCCGGCTATTTCAATCTTTTGGACATTTGGGTTCTCTTGAAGTAAAGCAGCAATTTTCTCAGCTAAATTCCTTGGGGAAGTTTTAACTGCTTTGGCATTGATCATGGCAACATTAGTTGAAAAATCGCCAAAATCATCGTTTGGTGGGATTTCTACTCGAAAAGAAAGATCAAATCCTTCATTAATTTTGCTGATTGTTTCTTTTATCATTTCATAGATGTTTTCTTTTACTATCTTCGGATTTTCTTTGACCCCCCCATAGGAGTTGTTTTCCGTCTTTACTGACATGTCATTCACCCTTTCTTTCCTCAATAAGTCCAAATTCAACCTGATTCCAACCATATTTATTTTGAATTTCTTCTGAGTATTCAATATGATATATATCCACAAAAACTCCTGGAATGATTTCATAAGACCTGTCTTTTTGGAGATGGTTTTCTTTGATATAGTGTTCCTTTGATGTAAGAATTTCCGTTACACGACATCTTTCATAGACTAATTCATCGGTTAATTTTATGTATTGCTGGGCGGTTTCGAATCCTTTAAATATCATCAATAAGCATATCGTTGAAATGACGACAGCAACAAGCATATCTACAAAGATAAAAAAACCGGGCTTTTTTGATTTTGTACTCTTACAAAAACTCTTTTGCAAAGAAAACACTCTACCTTCTGTTTGTGAAAAGATGGTTCATTCTTTGTTATTATACATTAAAAACGCCATAGATGAATCATATCTTTTTTAGTTTAAGCGATATGATGTTTCAAGTTTTTCATTTATCACTCTTTGCGTTTTTTCAACATAATAAAAAGTCAGAGCTTCCTGGGATTCAATAGAAGGTTTGCCTTGATGCTTTAAAATTTCATAATCTCCATTTTCTTTTTGAATTCTGGCTTTTACATTATCGGAAATCATCAACTCAAGCACTTCCTTTATTTCTTCCTTTAAATGCATATCTTCAATAGGAAACATAGTTTCTACTCTTCTATCCAGATTTCTCGGCATCCAGTCGGCACTGGACAAATATATTTTTGGGTTTCCAT
>CAYYNI010000309.1:0-2100 GCA_964472765.1 uncultured Thermotogaceae bacterium
AACAACTTCCTATGAACAAGCAAAAGCGGTGGTTGAGGAGATATTTGAGAATAACGCTTAAGAAACACATTGGCTATTCTGTTGAGGTGGATCAGACGATCTGCCTCAATTATTTTTCGAATTCTAATTGTTTTTTCCTTCCTAAAACAGGTATAATGAGGCAGTAATTCGTTGAAATTTTTGATATCAAAAGAAGGCGGGAAAGGCCATGAAAGGAAAAACTGTTTTTTTGATCATACTTTTGACATTCTTTCTTTTCTTAAGCTGCTCCACAGCTGAAGAAACAAATGAAGAAGAAATTCATCTTCCGACGGATTCCAAAAACATTATGCCGTCTGATTTTGAATATCTGGGGGCCTTTCTCACTCCCGAGCCGAATCCCGTCAATGATTCACTCATGTGGGAATGGGGTGCTCAGGCAATGGCTTTTAATCCTTTGGGAAATCCAAATGCTTCAAGGGATTTTTTTCAAGGGTCTTTATTTGGTACCGGACATGATGTATGGAATCTTGTCTCGGAGATTAGTATTCCCCAACCCATTATTTCTCCATCCAAATCCTTGGAGGATTTAAACACGTCAAAAAGTCTTCAACCCTTTGCAAACCTCAGGGAAGGTTTATTCGAATGGATTGACGAGATGCCGAGAGTGGGGATGGAGATTCTTCCGGCTATGGGGGATCAGGCTACTTCAAAACTCTACCTATGTTGGGGTCAGCATATTCAGGATGCACATCCGTCTCACATGTGGTGTGAACTGGATCTTCAAAATCCTAATCCTCAGGGAGAATGGTTTGTTAATGGTTTGAATCCCTACAATTCCAACGATTATCTGTTCAAAATCCCCGTCCAATGGGCTAATCAATATACCCCCGGATTAAGGTTGGCCACAGGGAGATTTCGTGATGGCGGTTGGTCTGGATTTGGTCCGACACTGGCAGCAATCGGACCCTACAATCATGGCAATCCACCGATAAACGGACAAGTTTTAAACTCAACAATGCTCATAAAGTACGCTGATTTTTACCAAGGAGAACCGGCTCAATGGGATCAGATGAATGGCTACTCTCATGCGGATGAGTGGTCAGGAGGCGCTTGGCTGATTACCGGCGACAAATCTGCCGTTGTTTTTGTAGGGACCAAAGGCATTGGTGAAACTTGGTACGGAGATCCCAACGGACCTTGTATGGAATGCAGCTTGCCTCATTTGAGGGGTTGGTGGAGTGAACGGTTTGAAGGCTGGTTTTTGTTTTACAGTACTTCTGATTTAGCCAAGGTGGCCTCAGGTCAGATGCAACCGTATGAGATCCAACCCTATGCGCATTTAAATGTGGACGATGTTCTGTACTACATTGATTGTGAACAAGAAAAATATCACTTGGGTGCTTGCGCTTTTGATAGTGAAAACGGTCTGTTTTATGTGTTTGAATCGGGACGGGACACCTCATCGGGCAAGCAAGACGAATCAAGAACCGGCCGATTCGATTTGGAAAGAACTCTGGTTCATGTATGGAAAATTCAGTAAAAAATTAACCATACCGCTCAAATAAACACCGCTTTTTATGCAAGATAAGTAGGAGGCCTATTCAATGATAATCATCAACAAAACAGCTATATTTTGTTTGTTAATCTTAGGGATTATTTTATTATTTACCGCTTGTGATGGAATCAGCCAACTCAAAGAGCCTTTCTCTTATAGGATGCCCATTGAAAATCAAGGGGTAAAGCAGCTGTCTGTTAACACCAAAAATGGAACCATTGGGGTTAAATACTATGATCAAGCAGCTATCTCAATAGAGGGGGAAAAAACAGTCAACGGGTTGGGAGACCTTGAAAGTCACATTAAAAAAATAGAGATCAAATACGTTCATGAATCGGATCAGATACATATTTATGCCTCTTTTCCCGATGATGTGAACAAATTGTTTCAGAATATCAGCTACGGGGCGCATTTCACCCTTTATATTCCTCAGGAGCTATCCGCTTTGGATGATTTTCAAATTAAAACTTCCAATGGAAAAATCGACATGGACGGTTTTGCGGGAAAATTTGATTTGAGGACATCCAATGGCGCCATTCATCTATCAGACTGTTCCGGATCAA
>CAYYNI010000310.1:0-2068 GCA_964472765.1 uncultured Thermotogaceae bacterium
AGTTAGACGGTGAGGATGAGTTTTCCGTTTATCTAGCACCCGTGGGAGTTTTGAAATAATTTGACTGGGTATTGATCGTTTTACAAAAGGTGTTATAATACAAGGGGAAGATTATTGGGGAAGTGTTTAAAAACACTTCCCCTTTGTTGTTTTAAAATATGTTTCTGGCAATGATGATGATACGGGGTTTATGTCTTAAACACAAAAATGAGGTGATAAAATGAAAGTTGTGGATATAATCTTACCCGATTTAAGTACACCTTGTCAATTACCCGTTGCGGGATCCAAAATTTCCGCCGGGTTTCCTTCGCCGGCAGATGATTTTATCGAAAATTCTCTCGATTTGAATCTTGAATTGATTAAAAATCCAGCCGCTACCTTTTTTGTTCGGGTATCGGGCTCTTCCATGAAAGATGCCGGTATTTTTGACGGCGATATATTGATCGTTGACAGATCACTCAGGGCAACAAACAGAAAAATAGTCATAGCTATTTTGAACGGGGAACTTCTGGTCAAGCGCTTGTGTATCCAAGATGATCAATATATCCTGATGCCTGAGAACAGAAATTACTCACCGATTTATTTGACCAGTGACAGCGATTTGAATATATGGGGGGTTGTCACAAATGTCATTCATAAGGTATGATGAAGAGAGAGAACAACAAACACTTTTTGACAATCAACCGGATAATAATCAAGCAAAAAGAGAGCCAAAACAAAAACGGATGAAAAATTGCTGGATAGGAACCAGCGGTTTTTCTTATGATGATTGGATTGGAGAGGTTTATCCTCGCCAGCTCCCCAAAAATAAATGGTTTGATCATTACTGTGATCTTTTCAATGCGCTTGAATTAAACATGTCGTATTATAGATTGCCTTCAAAAAAGGTTATTCAATCGCTTTTAAACCGTGCACCAAATGATTTCTTTTTGTCCGTAAAAGCACACCAGTCCATGACACACAAAAATCAAATGGATTTTGTCCCAGCTTTTAATGAACTGATGAGTATGATAGGAGATTACGGTGTGTATTCTGTTTTACTGCTCCAGTTTCCCAATGCCTTTAAAAATAAACCGAATCATTTTAAATATCTGCGTGAATTGTGTGGCGCCTTAAAGTGCAAAAAGGTTGTGGAATTTCGTGACAACTCTTGGGACAGCACAGAAGTTGTAAACTGGATGCGGGAAAATGCCATTATTTGTGTCTCGGTTGACGAACCTCAGTTAAAGGGGCTGATGTCTCCCAAATTGTTTGATTGCAATGGTCATTACGTCCGCTTCCATGGAAGAAATGCCGCTAAGTGGTGGCGCCATGAACAACCTTACGAACGTTACGATTATCTTTATTCAATAGAAGAGTTGTTGGAATGGGTAAAAAAAATAAGAATCGTGCCCGAAAAACCCAGTGTCTTTTTCTTCAATAATCATTACAAAGGTCAAGCGGTTACAAATGCCAGGATGTTTTCAAGATTGCTTGAAAAAAATAGCGACCTTGCTGTCCGGAGAAGTTGAATTTCTGATGAGCGGGAATAGTCATTACGCATTAGTGGATTGTAACAATTTTTTCGTGTCATGTGAAAGAGTTTTCAACCCCGCTCTTGAATCAAAACCAGTGGTGGTACTTTCAAATAATGATGGGTGTGTTGTTGCCAGATCACAGGAAGTGAAAAATATGTCGATCCCCATGGGGATTCCCTTTTTTAAGGTTAAGGAAAAATTGGCATCAGCTAATGTGCAGGTTTTCTCCTCAAATTTTGTTTTGTATGGGGATATGTCGGCAAGGGTTTTAAAGACATTATCTACCTTTTCAGGAGATATTGAACCCTATTCCATTGATGAATCCTTTGTAAGGGTTAAGGGCATGAATGATAAACAGCTTCATTCATGGGGGAAAGAAATGGTTTACACCGTTAAGCAGTGGACAGGGATACCTGTTTCGGTGGGTATTGGACCGACCAGAACGCTTGCGAAATTTGCCAATCATGTGGCAAAAAAACAGCCACAATATCATGGGGTGTACAATTGTGCTGATTGCAGTCTGGACTACTGGATGAAGCGTTATCCCGTAG
>CAYYNI010000311.1:0-2067 GCA_964472765.1 uncultured Thermotogaceae bacterium
AATTTCATCAGCATGCCCGTCGAGTAAATACTTCTTGGGTTTTTCAGCCACCCCTGTTTTCCATACGATTAAATTTCCGATGTTATCGTATCGATAGCCGTCAATATGCCCTTCCAATTCCTGTAAAATAACTTGATGCACCTTTTTTTCATGTCCACTTGGCGAAGATACATCGACCAGTTTGCGAATCAGCTCTTTCATATTTAAACCTCCAAAGCCTCTAAATAATTTTCCGTCATTACCAATGCTTTTACAAGCTTGAATGTATGATGATAATCACTCTTGGACATCACACTGACGGGAGAATGAATATACCTTGCCGGAACGTTTACAACTGCTCCGGGAACACCGTAGAAAGAACGAGCAAGTCTTCCGGCATCTGTTCCGCCCACGGTTCGCCCTTTCATCTGATAGGGAATCTTTATGTCCTCTGCCGTTCGGATGATGGCGTTAAAAAGCCGCCTGTCAATGACATACATAGACTGCAAATAATTGATGGCAGGACCATTGTCCAGATGCGTAGACCATCTTTCTTTTTTCAGCTCAGGGTTATCACCTGCGGTCGTTCCCTCAAGAATTAAAGCGGCATCCGGATGAAAATGCTTCAATACGGCACCACTTCCACGCAAACCAATTTCCTCTTGCACAACAAAGGCGAAGATGACGTTGTACGTCGGCAATTCCGTCATGGATTCCAAGACATCCAGCATGATGGAACATCCGGCCCTGTCATCAAAAGCCTTTCCGATATATCTGTTTTCATATTCTTCAAAAGAAGTATTAAAATGGCAGTAATCACCAATGCCAACCCTTGATTCGGCATCTTTTTTATCCTTGGCGCCAATGTCAACTCGAATGTCGTTCCAATCAGGAACTTTTTTGTAGTCTGATTTTTGAAGGTGAATTGCTTTGAAAGGAATAATGCCGTCAATATTCTTTTCGCCCACAACCACACGTTTCCCCAGCAAAACCCTCGGATCTACCCCGCCAACGGGCAACACGTTAAGTTTTCCGTCTTCTTCAATTTTTGATACCAATAAACCTACTTCGTCCATATGCGCCATCAAAACCAGGGTTTTTTTCTGGTTTTTTCCCTTTTTGAAACACATGAGATTTCCGAGATGATCTTCTTTTATATAATCAATTTTTCCTGTCTTTTTCACGATTTCCCTGATATACTTCTTAACCGCTTCTTCATTTCCGGAAGCGCCGTACAACTCTGAAAGATTTTTCAAGTACATCTGTTATGCCCCCTCCTCTTCCGACTGAATGGTTAAAAACTCCTGCTTTAATTCAGAAGTGAAAAGAGCCAACAAGCGACCTGTTTCTTTGATATCATCCGTGTTGATCTTTTCGAACGTATTGTGCATATAAGATAGAGGAATGGAAACCAGGCCCACCGGATAACCTTCCAGCTGAATCTGATCCGCATCCGTTCCCGTTCTGGATGGAGTCACTTCAAGTTGCGTGTCGATTCCGTTGTTTTTTCCGCAAGAAAGTAGCCTTTCAGAAACCCGTTTCGTCAGCACCGGGCCTTTGGCAATGACCGGGCCTTTTCCCAATTCCACTTTTGGATGTCCCGGAATGTCAATGTTCCCAAAAGTGACATCCATGGCAATGGACACATCGGGTTGGATCATGCTTGTGGCTGTTCGGGCGCCAAAGGCACCTATCTCTTCTCTTGACGAAAATACCGCATAGAAGTCAAAAGAATGGCGCATACTCTGCAGATATTCCAATGCAACAACGGACGCAATACAGCAACCCCGATTGTCTATGGTTTTGGCAAACACAAACGGCTTAGATTCAAATGGCTCACTGGAAAAGGTAATAAAATCTCCAACAGAAAATTTGCTAATATCATGCATGGATACATCCACAAATAAATCATCATAATCGGAGATTTTGGATTTGGTTTCTTCTGTTTGAAGGTGTGGTGCCAACATCCCCACAACCCCTCTCAGCTGTTCGCCATCTTTCGTATGTACGATCACTTTTTGGGAAGGCAGCAACTTCGGGTCAAATCCAACGGGTTCCACTCGAAGGAATCCAGAATCCAAAACTTTT
>CAYYNI010000312.1:0-2055 GCA_964472765.1 uncultured Thermotogaceae bacterium
TATAAATCGTCTGTAATAGATTGGTCAAAACAATGGGCCAAGCCAAACGCAATAACCCCTTGTAAATAGGCAAAGAAAAGATATCTACTTTTTCATTCATACGCCGGCTCAGTTTTTTTAGGAAACTCAAAGACATCAACTCCAAAGGCAATATTCGTTTTCCTAATCATTATACCATAAAGCACTTTTTCACATTCTGATGGAAGGCTTTTCATTCACATAAAAACCTTGATCGTTTGTTATTCTTTATGATAAACTATATTGATGGTGATCTCTCTAACATTTTTTAATACATTTCAACAAAACGCAAAGTGTTCGGCGTGATGCAAAGGGTATCAGTGATTTCATCAAAAACAACTCGTGCATTTTTTAACAAAAGATAATCCTCATCGGCAAAAAACGATGAAAATTTGGTCTAAAGATTAAAAACACATTCATAAAGGGGTGTGCGTATGATCGTTATCCAAGAGTCTGAAATTATCAAGTTAATTTTTGGAATGGGTGTTTTGATCTATTTTTTTCTCAACAGAAAAAGGCTTTTCGAGTTACCCTATGCCAAGCTTTTTCTCACCGCTTACTTGGTCGTTTTATTGGGTTGGATTCTTACCGTTGTTGAAGGATTCGTTTATGGGGATATCATCAATTTTTTCGAACATCTGTGCTATACCGTCAATTCGATTCTTCTTTGCCTATGGTGTTATTTAGCCTTTATCAAACGGGATGATGTCCAATGAATGCCGTTTCTGTTGTAGATTTTATCGGTTTGATCGCCAGTATTCTGGCTTTAGTCTTTTTGATTAAAGATCGATATAAAAAGATGGAAAAAGATACAACGATCACATTGACGATTCTTCTTGCACTGATTGTGTTTTACACATCGATAAATGTTCTGGATTGGACAGGAATAACGGATTTTATTGATATTTACGAAGACTATGTGAGGATTTTGGAGCCCATCATGTGGATGTTTTTCCTATACGCATTTCTGATGAACTACCAAATCAGCAAAACAAGGGAAACGGAAAGGTCTTTAAGAATAAACCGTGAAGAATTGAAAAAAAGTGAGCAACGTTACAGGAGTTATATGGAAAATGCACCGGTGGGGATATTTATAATTGACTCGAACCTACATTATCTGGATGTTAACAGTGTCGCTTGCCAGATGACCGGTTATTCCAGAGAAGAATTGTTGCAAATGACCATTCAGGATCTTTTATCGTTAGAGATAACGGATGATCCTTTTGCACAGCTATATCAGGAGAGGCAAACTGGCAATAGTCCTAGTGTTTCGTCTGCTCAAAAAGAAATGCCTATATTTAAGAAAGACGGAAGTGAGTTTTATGCGTTATTAAGAACGGTAAAATTATCAAGGGATACTTACATGGCTTTTTGTTTGGATATTACCAAACGCAAGCAGATGGAAAAGGAACTCAAATTGACCAATGAGAATTTAACGATCGAAAAAAAACTGGCTGAAGCTGCCAATCAGGCAAAAAGCGAATTTCTTGCCAACATGAGTCATGAATTGAGAACACCTCTGAATGGGATTTTGGGTTTTACCAATTTGCTGAAAGATACCGAGTTGTCATCGGAGCAACAATCCTATGTAGAGGATGTCCTATTTTCCAGTCATAATCTGCTGAATATCATCGAGGATATACTGGATTTTTCAAAAATAGAAGCAGGTGCCCTGGTTATTGAACATACTCAGACCAACATTCAAACTTTGGTTGAAAATGCCTATCGAATGATGCGACAAAAGGCTGAAAACAAAGGGCTTAAAATAGATCTTTTCGTTGATGATTCCATCCCCACTTGTGTGATGAGTGATCCGTATCATCTGTCTCAGGTATTGGTTAACCTGCTTTCAAATGCCGTAAAATTTACTGAAAAAGGCAGCATTTCAATTCATTGCCAACAAATCCACTCAACTAGTAAAGACATGACCTTAAAATTTGCCGTATCAGATACCGGAATCGGGATCAAAGATGATATGCAAACAAAGATTTTCGAATATTTCACGCAAGCAGATTCTTCTATCACAAGAAAATACGG
>CAYYNI010000313.1:0-2043 GCA_964472765.1 uncultured Thermotogaceae bacterium
CACCGGATTACCAAACCATCACAGAAGAGCTGTTCGATGACTGGTTAAAGGAGCTCTCGAATCAAAAGGCCTTTGCCTTTGATACTGAAACCACTTCTTTGAATGTTAGGAAAGCCAAACTGGTGGGGGCTTCATTTTCCTGGGGGAAGGATGACAGTTATTACCTGCCTTTGGGACATCAACCATCCTCTTCGAAATTTAAAAATCTCGAACTCCACAGATTAACCCAAGTATTAGAAGCCACCAAAGACTCACTGGTCATCGGGCACAATTTAAAATACGATTTCGCAATTTTGATGAATTGCGGATTCACCCTTCCTCAAAAGTATTTTGACACGATGATCGCTTCCTATTTACTGGATCCGGACAAAGGCAAGCACGGACTGGATTTGTTAGCCATGGAGGAATTTTCACATCAAATGATCAGCTTTGACAGCGTCATCTCTAAAACACCCGGTATATCCGATTTTTCTCAAGTCAGCATTGAAGATGCTACCACTTATTCAGGAGAAGATGCGGATTATACCTATCGGTTATATCAATTATTTGAGAAACAATTGAAAACAGCCGGTTTGGAAAAACTTTTTTGGGAGATTGAAATGCCCCTGTTAAAGGTCCTGATTCAAATGGAACACAACGGGGTTTATTTTGATAGAGACTATTTGCAAACCCTTTCAAAGAAAACCGAACAGCTCATCCAAGACATCAAAAAGCAGATTTTTAAAATGGCTGATCAGGAATTCAACTTAAACTCACCCGTTCAACTGGGCGAAATCCTTTTCGATAAACTAGGACTTCCCGCTCAAGGTAAAACATCGAAAAGCAAAAATTACAAAACCGGACGGGAAGTCCTGGAAAAGTTGGCTGAACAATACGAAATAGCTAAATTAATGTTGGAATACCGCAAATATTCCAAGCTGAAATCCACTTACATCGATGCGATACCGGGCTTTATCAGCAAAAAAACAGGCCGTGTCCATTCTTCGTTTAATCAAATTGGAACGGCCACCGGACGATTGAGCAGTTCCGATCCCAATTTGCAAAACCTTCCGGTTAGAGAAGAAGAGGGGCGGGAAATCAGAAATGCCATCAAACCGCAGAAGAATGGGTGGAAACTCATTAGTGCCGATTATTCTCAAATCGAACTGAGACTGATGGCACACATTTGCTCGGATGATCATCTGGTAAGGGCTTTCAACGAACAGTTAGATGTCCACTCTTTCACGGCTTCTAAAATATTTTCGGTGGAGATGGACCAAGTAACTCATGAGCAGAGAAGCATCGGTAAAATGATCAACTTTTCCATCATATACGGTATTTCTTCATATGGATTGTCTTCTCGAATAGGAATCAGCGTATACGAAGCGGAAAAGTTTATTAACGAGTATTTTAAAACTTATCCCAAGGTAAAAGAATACATGGAGGCAATCGAGAAACAGGCTCAGGAAAAGAAGGAAGTCCGAACCATCTTTAACCGATTGAGAAAGATCAAATATATTGATGCTTCAAATCAGCGGTTGAAGCAGGAAGCCAAGCGTATAGCCATCAATTCACCTGTCCAAGGCACCGCTGCCGATATCATGAAAATGGCCATGATCAACGTTCAGAGGAGAATCGATCAAAAAAAATCGGATTGTATGATGATTATGCAAATACATGACGAAATCGTTCTGGAATGCCCGAACGAGGAAGTTGAAGAAATGAAGGAAATGCTGATAGATGAAATGGAAAATGCCTATTCACTAAAAGTACCTTTAAAGGTGGATGCAGAGGTTACAACAGAATTCTAATTCAGGAGGTTTAACATGAAGTGGCTTGAATCCGTACCAAACTTTAGCGAAGGGAAAAACCCGGATGTAGTAGAAAAAATTGTCAAGTGTGCAGACAAATACGATCGAGTTTGGATTGTCAACTATTCAATGGATAAAGATCACAATCGTTCCGTTGTCACCATGGTGGGCGAGCCGTCTCAAGTGATCGAAACCCTTTACGATATGACAAAAACCGCTGCCGAATTGATCGATCTGAGAAATCACCGAGGAG
>CAYYNI010000314.1:0-2039 GCA_964472765.1 uncultured Thermotogaceae bacterium
ATAGCCGGCGGAACTTCAGCAGGAATTATTCAGGAGGCTGCTGCTCAAAACCGATATTTTATCGGTGTGGATTCCAATATCATCCATTTAAATCCGGAAGTCATCTTGGCGTGTACCTTAAAAAAAGCAGATGTTGCCATAGAAATGATTTTAACCATGGCTTTCAAAGGGGAATTGCCCTATGGAACCATTCAACGATGGGGAATAAATGAAGGGGTAATTGATTTTACTTTTGACGATCCCAATTATCTCAACACAATCCCTTTGACGATACAAGAAAAGATGTT
The DNA here is from genome assembly GCA_964472765.1 of uncultured Thermotogaceae bacterium. GTDB lineage: Bacteria > Thermotogota > Thermotogae > MWEM01 > MWEM01 > JASUTC01. The sequence goes on from CAYYNI010000314.1 coordinate 288, forward strand.
GGAAATTTATGAAAAGCTCAAGAATGGAGAGATTTCACCATTGTAAATTTGTCAGAAAGTGTCATCGAACTCAAGGAACTTTATAAATATTTTCAGGTAAACCACGCAAAAGCATTACAAGGAGCGAGTCTTTCCATCAAAAAAGGGATGATACATGGCCTTCTGGGAGAGAACGCCGCCGGTAAATCCACTATGATGAAAATTCTTTGCGGGGTGCATCAACCGGATAAAGGCGATATCTTTGTAAATGGAGAGCGTGTCGTTTTTTCTTCGCCTGAAGATGCCCTAAAAGCGGGTATCGGTATGGTATACCAGCACTTCAGATTGGTGGAGCAGTTGAGTGTGTTGGACAATATCCTACTTTCTACATTTGAAAAGGGATACAGACCAATCAAAAAGAACCGTTCGATGCAAAAGATTACACAACTTATCAATACGTATGGTTTTAAATTGGATCCGGTTGTTAAAGTCAACACCCTTTCCGTTGGCGAAAAACAGCTGGTTGAGATTTTAAGAATTCTTTTTTTGGATGTTGACGTGTTGATTTTAGACGAACCAACAGCTGTTTTAAGCGAATATGAAAAAGAGATATTGTTTGATGTGCTGAAAAGATTGAAAGTACAGGGCAAGGCTATTGTATTCATCAGTCACAACCTCAACGAGGTGTTGGAATTATGTGATGAGATTACGGTTTTTCGAAAGGGAAAAAACAGCTGTTATCAAAAAAAAGGCTCTTATAACAAAGAGTTGATTCTGAGGGAAATGCTGGGCGGAGATTATTCCCATTTTCAAAATATTCCTTTTAAAGGTGTCAAAGAAAAAATATTGGAAGCCAAAAATCTGTGTTTTAGTCTTTCTGACCGGCAATTACTGAAAGATATAAGTTTCGAATTGTATTCCGGACATATTACCGGTATTGCGGGTTTTGCGGGGCATGGCCAACTGCAGTTGTTTGAAACCATCTTTTCATCAACGGGCAATTACCGTGGAGAAGTCCTTTATAAGGGTCAAAATATTAGGTGTTGGAGCGTTGCTGAAAAAAGAAAGTTGGGAATGGCTTATATACCTGAAGATCGGTTATTTCATGCTAGTGTGTTGTCGATTCCGTTAATGTACAATTTGATTGCCAATCGGCTTGATGAAAAACCATTTTCCAAATGGCAAATGATGAATGAGAGATATGTGGAGCAAAAGGCCAAAGACATGGTAATTGACTATGATATCGATACGGGATCGGTGGCCATTCCCATTGGCATGTTATCAGGAGGCAATATTCAAAAGGCTGTTATTGCGAGAGAAACTCACACCACACCTAATTTGTTGCTGATTCACGAACCAACCAGAGGTCTTGATTCTGCAGCCATCATGTTCACTTACAAAATTCTCAACGACCTAAAACAATCCGGTTCATCTATTTTGATCGCTTCCTCGAATGTAGATGAGTTGATAGAGATTTGTGATGAAATTTATGTGGTCTATGAAGGGGAGTTTGTTCATCATGCCCAAAAAGAGTCTTTTGATAAACGGCTAATCAATGAATATCTGGCCGGTTTTTTCCAGCAGCACGATGAACAGTATTTGCGAAAAGGAAACAAATATGAGGCGTAGAGAACTGATTGCTCAAAGGCTTAGTATATTGGCAATATCATTTGCAGCGGGATTGATTGTGATCTGGTTGACCAGTTCAGCGCCCGCTCAAGCCATTCATTCGTTTTTAACTGTTCCCTTTTCAAACCGCTATTTTTTTGGAAA
>CAYYNI010000315.1:0-2037 GCA_964472765.1 uncultured Thermotogaceae bacterium
TTTGTCAAGTCTTTTTTTATGTAATTGCTTAAAAATCGTTTTATTGTTCAGATTATTCCACAGATAACCTTTTTTTGCGTTTTCAGTAGAGCATTGCTTTATTTAACCTCTTTAAAACTTATTTCTAATTCCCTGCCGAGAGAATGTGCTATTTTATTCAATAATTCCAGTGAAGGAATTCGATGATCTGTACCTCTTTCTAATCTTGCAATGACAGGCTGGCTTGTATTGGCTCTTTTTGCCATTTCTTCTTGTGTCAAACCTTCTCTCTGCCTCAATTGTATAACCATTCGAGCGATCTTATTTTTTATTTCTTCTTTTTCGTATAATATTGAAAATTCTTTGTCGTCTAGTTTGTTTTTTAACACTTCATCAAGACTTATTGTTTTCATCTTCTAACACCACCTTTAATCTTTTAAGTGCTACCACAATTTCTTTTTTTGGAGTTTTTTGACTTTTCTTTTGATAAGCATGCAAGAGAATCATTTGCTCTCTACTAACCGTTACATAAAAGATTCGGTAACCACCGCTAGAAGTTCTAATTTTTATTTCCCAAAGTTTACCGTCAATCTGCCTAAATTCCACTCTTGGCGTTTCAAATCCTAATTCTTGAATGCTTTTAAGACTGCCAAAAATTTTCACTTGATCTTTCTTCTCCAATTTATTAATAAATTCAAGCACAGGGTTCTTTTTGCTATCTGTTATAAAAAATACTATTTCCAATGCATACTCCTCTACTCTTATAACCATATGGTTATAAAGATTATACTATATATTACTGGAAAATTCAACGAATCGCCCAAAAGCAGAGAGGGAAAAGCAGAAAAAGCAGAAAAACCAGAGAGGGACGGTTCTTTTTGCCGATAAAATGGTATAATTTTCTTATGAATTACTTGATAAGGGGATGAGGCGAATGCCAAGAACAAGAAGGTTGAAGAGTGAGACAGGAATCTATCATGTAGTTTTAAGGGGGATTAACAAGCAGACGATATTTGAGGATGAAGAAGACAATGAGATGTTTCTGTTAACTTTGGATCAGTACAAGCGAAGGAGTGGATATAAGCTTTTAGCGTATTGTCTGATGGGCAATCATGTTCATTTGTTGATGAAGACTGAGTATGAATCCCTTGGCCAATGTTTTAAGAGAATCGGTGCCAGTTATGTGTATTGGTACAATATGAAGTATTATCGGGTGGGTCATCTGTTTCAGGACCGGTATAAAAGTGAGGCGGTTGAAACGGATGATTATTTAAGAGCTGTCATTAGGTATATTCATTGGAATCCGTTAAAAGCCGGCATAGTGAAAAGACTTGAAGATTATACGTGGAGTAGTTATCTTGAATATCTGGGGTTGAATGATACATATCATGTGGACAAAGATTTCGTTTTAAAACTGTTTAACGAAGACAAAGCTCAAGCCATTGTAGATTTTAAGGCGTTTAATGAAATAGAAACGGATGATCATTGCCTTGATATAAGCAATAAAAAGCGTATGAGTGATGAAATGGCGATTCGATTGATAAAAAAGAAGTTTTCGGTTAAATCTTCAAAGGATATTGGGGATTTTGATCCTGAACAAAAGAAAGGCTGTGTCCTGTATTTGTTGGATAAAGGGTTGTCTGTGCTTCAAATCTCAAGAGTGACAGGGATTAGTCGTTATTTTATTTTGAATCATAAATAGTATTTAAATTTATCACTACTCGTAGTTATTGTATGTATCCAAAAGATGTTATAATCAAACAAAGAATGGAAATGAGAATGTGAGAAAATGGAAGAAAAAAATAATAAGAGCTTATTCGATCCGAAAGTAGATTTTTGTTTTAAGCATTTGTTTGGCAATCAGACGGATACAAGGTTTTTGATTTCCTTTTAAATGCAGCCATGAACTTAAAAGAAGAACATGCCATTCAATCTGTTTGGATTTTGATTTACTGGATCAGACCAATCGCTTTCACAATGTTTTTCGATTTAAAGAGATTCAAACCGGCATCGAATTAACCGATGTGGCAGAGATCCACACGATGGAATTGCCTGAAC
>CAYYNI010000316.1:0-2025 GCA_964472765.1 uncultured Thermotogaceae bacterium
ATTTGATCAACTCCCGAAAGTAATAATTCATCACCCCGTCAAGCACCCCGTTTTTAACCCATTCTCCGGGATAAGACCAAATCTCGCCGATGGTGTCATGATCTCCCAGACCTTTTAGAACGCCGGTTAGCTCCCTGCAATAGTCATACCCTACATCATATGCGCAATCCAACCGCCAGTCATCCACTCCCAAGCCGGTCCATTTTTGAACCGCCGAATCCCTTTTCTTCCATAACAGGTCTCTCAATTGGGGATTGTCAAGATTCAATTCAGGCAAACCCTTGTGAGAACCCCACCAGGTGATTTCCCCCTCTTTCTCATTCAAAAAGGCACGATAAGCCGGATCCTTATACCAGGGGTTGCTCATACCGATGTGATTAAACACACCGTCCAAAACGACCCGAATCCCATTTTGATGGCAAGTATCAATCAATATCTTCAGCTCTTTTTCCGTTCCCAGTATGGGATCGATACTGAAAAAATCCGTACAATCATATCGGTGATTGGTCATGGCCTTGAAAATCGGCGTCAAGTATAATAAACCGATCCCCAGTGTTTTCAAATAATTGCATTTATCGGCAATCCCTATCAAATCACCACCGTAAAAATCAAACTGATGGGCTCCCGCCGGCTTTTTTTCTATGGGTCTATCCCATTGAATCATCCCTTCTTTCAATGATGAGGCATTAAACCGGTCCGGAAAAATTTCATACACGACATATCCTCTTTTTTTCATGACTACATTGCCCCTTTCGCTTACGATTTCGAGCCTAATTTGTGATGAAGGCCTCTGATTTATTTATTCTCCGGATGACACCTTCCTCACCATTCGCTCGTAATCTCTGATCATCTGTTCGACTATATCGGCAACCGGCAGAATATCGTGAATATTCCCTACTGCCATACCCGCCATAAAAGAACTGTTTTGAATATCCCCGTCTAATACGGCATTCTTTAAAGAACCCAATATCATTTGCTCAGCCTGATCAGGATCCTCGATTTCCATTCTTTTAACCTTCTTTGAAAACGGGGTCTTTAAAACTCGGACCGGATGACCTAGCTTTTCCCCCGTTAAATGAGTTCCCCTCACATCCTTTTTCAAAATCATCTGCTTGAAGGATTCACTCACCGTTGATTCAACCGAACACAAAAACCTTGTCCCCATTTGAACGCCATCTGCCCCCAAACACATCGCAGCCGCCATGGTTCGGCCATCGACAATCCCCCCGGCGGCAATCAAAGGAACACAAATACTGTCTCTTACGGCCGGAATCAGAGTCATGGTGCTCACATCTCCCACATGACCACCCGATTCAAGGCCCTCGCCAATGATCATATCCACACCGGCACGCTCCAACAGAATCGCCAGGCTGGGAGATGAACAAACCGATAATACCCTGATCCCTTCTGCCTTGAGTCGAAGCACATGTCGCTGAGGGTTTCCTGCACCGAAAATACAAACCGGCACTTTTTTTTCAGCGGCTAAATGGACCAGATCATCGATGAATGGCGAAAAAACAATAAAATTAACAGCAAATGGTTTTGAAGTATGTGCTTGAACATAATCGATAGCCCGATTGAGCTCTTGCGGGGTCATGGCCCCCGCACCGATGGTTCCCAACGCCCCCGCTTCAGATACGGCCACACAAAGCTCGGGACTACCGGCCCATGCCATCCCGCCTTCGATTATAGGATAACGAATATTGAGCAAAGAACAGATGATGTTTTTTTCAAACAGTCTCATGAATGCGCCTCCAGAGTAAAAAATGATCAGAATAATCTTATCATATCCAGGCTCAAATCAACAATGTCTTTCAAACTAGTTTGGATTTTGATTGGATAGCCCTGATGTAATTTTATACTGGTACAAAAACAGAAGAGCGTCATTTGTGATCGTGCGTTAACATGTTATAATCGTCTGTAAAAGTAGTAAAAGACCATGAGAAAATGGTCACCAGATCAAATTGAATCAAAATGGAGTGAGAGAGTTGAAAATCGTTCAGATTACATCGGTTTCAGACACTG
>CAYYNI010000317.1:0-2021 GCA_964472765.1 uncultured Thermotogaceae bacterium
TGGCGGATTCTGACTCACGTCCGAATCCAGCGCGAAAACGCACCCCCAACCGTTGTAAAACATGGTACGATTACAACAATCCTTGCCTTTTAATCGATTATTCTTTAACTTTGCAGAAAAGATAGTCTATGAATATTCAAGCAGAAAAGTTGGAACTTGTTAGAATGATACTGGATACAGATAATCCTAGTATTTTATCTTCCATTAAGCGCATATTCACTAGTTCAAAGAAAGCTGACTTTTGGGATAGTTTACCACAATCGCAGAAAGAAGAAATTCTTAAAGGGATTGAAGAAATCGAGAACGGTGAAACTGTGAACTATGAAGAGTTTATGAAAAAACATCGTTAATGAAACGAGAAGTGAGGCTCTCCAAGAGAGCAATGAGAAAACTCGATAACCTTTTGGCTTACCTAGAGGAAGAATGGTCTTCAAAAGTGAAGCATGAATTTGTGCTGAAACTTGATAGGGCATTAAAACAAATTCAGAGTATTCCAGACATTTTCCCTGAATCAGAAAAGGTAAAGGGTCTTAGAAAATGTGTTGTAACCAAGCAGACAACTGTATTCTACAAATATTCTGAATCCTCGATTGACGTTGTTACAATCTTCGATAATCGTCAAAATCCAAAATCAATTAAAAAGGAAACGAAAGATTAAACCACGTTTTACAACAAGCAGTTACTTTCACTGGGGCTGATGATGCAGGTGCAGATTTTTTATTACTTTTAACTAACTTTTTAACGGCGGATAACGCCGCTGACGGTTAACTCCCCAGCGCAAGCAACTGCTGGCCGTTAGGGGCAATAGGTAGAATTTCTATGAGTCCCTCAAAAAATGAATTTAAATGCAATAAACACAAATACAAAAATTATGAGATTTCTTAATTTTATATTTTTAGTTTTTCTTTCAAGTCATGCAATATGTCAGGAAAAAGTTGACACAACTACTTTTAGGGATTCCTCAAATTTTCAAATTGCAATTAATTATTATCAAAAAAAAATAGAAACAAACAAGTCTGATTTTGAAAATTATTATCAGTTAGCTTGTTATTACGCATTGAAAAATAATTATGATTCATCTTACAATTATTTAAAAAATGCAATAAGAAAAGGGGCAAAAGGTGAAAATATTCTAACAGACACGGATTTCAACACATTAAAAAACAACAAAAAAGAGTGGAATATAATAGAAGATTTACTGAAGTTACAATATCAAGAAAGAAATCCCAATATTTCAAATCTAGATTTAGGTTATGAACTATGGTTAATGTGGATTGAAGATCAAAGATATAGAACACTAGGTAAAAACTATAAATTAAAAGACAAGCCAAATATATCTATGAATGAACATTACCAAAGAGTAAAACGTCTAAAGGAAATTATTAAGGAATCAGGATGGCCAAAATATAGTGAAGTAGGCATAGAGGCTGGAGATGCGGTCTTTTATGTATTTCAGCACCATCAACCAAAGGAGATGAAGAAGGTATTACCAATATTCATTGAAGCTGGTAAAATTGGAGAAGCAGATATGGGGAAGGTTGCAATGATGATTGATAGATATTTATCTTTTACAGAAAATGTACAAATTTATGGTTCTCAGGCTCATAAGGAAATAAAAAAAGGACAAAGTTTTAATGACATTAAATCAGAATTATACCCAATAGCAGATGAGGAGAATATGAATAGAAGAAGAAAAGCATTAGGTATGACTGATTTTTCTGAAAATAGCAATAGATTAAAAGTTGAATATATTCCAATTGAAGATAGAATTAATTATAAGAAAATACCTTTAAAAAAGAAATGGATAAAAGCTGGATATTTATTAGTTGAATAAACCTACAGCCCCTAACAAGCGTTGGGTTGCAGTCGGACTCGATTTCGGGAGTTGAAACTTTTTCGTAAATTCGGTTCGGGTTCGTTCTGGATAGATGTTCGTTTCAATCGCCGTCCGACAACCCACCGCCAGCCGTTAGCAACCATGGTGGACGAAAACGAAGATTTAGCCCATCGGCAGCCTGTTT
>CAYYNI010000318.1:0-2011 GCA_964472765.1 uncultured Thermotogaceae bacterium
GCAATGAGTAATATGAACCTTCGCTTGGTTTGGTTTTTAATGACGGCCAATAAGGCCATGACAGTTGTGAAGAGGATGAAAAACGGGAGGGTGTTAAAGAGCATGGTCTCCCTCCTTTTGCAGGATTACCAAGAGTTTTTTTGATAATTCCTGTGCTACCAGTTTGTGGCCTAGTGCATTTAGATGGCCGTTTCCAGGTGAAGTATTATCAAATCCTCTGGGCATTTGTTTTGTCTGTTGATAGGTTTGTTCAAACGGTTCTTTCATATCGATGACTTCGATATCGTATTTTTTGGCGTAGCTTTTAAGGATTGGGGAGAATTCATCATCTCTTGTAATCGCTTTTCCATTTTCTATTATGGGTGTTGTTGGAATGTATACCAAAACAATCGGGATATTGTATTTTTCTTTTAGTGTTTTTAGTTCCCACTCTAATAGTTTTCTATCGTATTGCTTTTGTTCGTTTATGGGATTTACCTTTGTTGTTTGTTTTTGATACAGCTGCTCGGCTTTTTGTTTCATGTATTGCAGAAATGGGAGTAGCATGGCGATTCGTTGAGTATCATTGAGCGGTTCGTAAATCTTTGTCAATACTTGCTGGAGTCTGCTTTCGTAATTTTGATTGAGATTAATGGAATATTCCTGTTTAGATTCTTCGATATAGACAATTTTTGACTTGCTGATTGCATCTAAGAAGAAATCTGATTCTGTGACCTGGATAATTAGGATATCTGGGTTGTATTTTTTTTTGTAGTTTTCACAGAACAGGATGTAATCTGCCATAGATAGTCCTGATAATCCTAAATTAAAAATCTTTGACGGGTCGTTCTGCTCTTCAAGATATTTCATTGTTTGATGGGAAAAATTCTTTTCTCGTTTTACCTGTAAAGCTTCTGTATAAGAGTCTCCGAGAATAATGATCGTCTTTGCTTCTTTTTTTGTTTTATACAGTTCTTCATCGTTGTTAAAACCATTTCGGTCTGTTTTAAATTGCGTTGCTCCTTCTGTTGTTTGAACCAGAATCCGATTTTCTTCAAATGAGGGTACTCCTTCTGTTTTTTTGAAAAAGGGCCGAAACATGATGGTCGATCCTATGATCAGGTTCCATGTGAAAATGGCAAGTATTAGTACAGTAAGGGTTGTTAATAGCTTTTTCATGAAGTCTCCAGGTTTAAAATTTACATGATTATATCGTTTTTTGTGTTGTATGTCAATTTTTTGATAAACTACGACACATCACAACTCATTCAATTAAGGTGGTTTTCCCTCTCTATTTTGTAAGATTTGTTTGATAACGAGTTTTAATAATGCGGTCGGACATATGGGTCCGCCCCTAGGATTAATAGTATTTACTTAAATAAAAGATTCTTTTTTTCTATTTCATCGTAAATCTTTATCTGTTTTTCCAGGACCTTTTTTTCGTCAAAGTTTTCTATGATGTGTTTTCTGATGGTTTCATCTGGTGGGTTGAATTGATTTAATGCTTTTTCGATGGCAGTAGCTAGTTGTTCAGGGTTTTTCAGGGGGACGATATAGCCTGTTTTTCCTTGTATGATTTCTTCTCTGAGTCCCCTGATGTTCGTTCCAACAACTGGAATACCCATACTCATGGCTTCAAGCGAGGATACGGGCATGCCTTCTCTGTGGGAGGGAAGGACGAAGGCGTCTGTGATGCTTAGGAGTTTGGCGGTGTCTTTTCTGTATCCTGTGAAGATGATGTCTTTTTCAAGTCCGTTTGTTTGGATGGTTTGTTTGATGATGTCTTTTGTTTTTTTATCTCTGTCACTTTGAAGGGTTTCTCCGATCATGAGGAGTTTGATGTCTGTTCTTTGTTTTTTTAGAATGGAAAAGGCGTCTATGAGTTCGATAATGCCTTTTTCGGCTACCAGTCTTCCGATGAAGGTGATGATTTTTTCTGTTTGATTTATTTGCAGTTTTTGTTTGAGGATTTGTTTGTCTTCACTGCTGAATAATTCCGGGTTAAATTTTGTGGTGGTGTTGATGCCTACAC
>CAYYNI010000319.1:0-2003 GCA_964472765.1 uncultured Thermotogaceae bacterium
GGATACAGAAGTTGAGGGAGAACTTGATAGATTGAAGCAGACGGCTCAAAGGATTGCCGAGACAGAGGAGCATGTGAAGTTGCTATTGAAGAAGTTTATGCGGGTTGCTGGAATGAAGGGAACGGATGAAAAAGATACTTGATCTGATGATGATATGAATGAGGAGTGTGTTGGTTTGAATTATTATTATCTGGATGATGAGCAGGGGAAAAGGCACTTGAATCCAAAAGGGTTAAAACAGGATATTCAAATGTGGGGACTTGTCGGAAGCACTTCCACTTTAGCCGGCGGGATACCTGTTGTCGAGTCAGGATTTTTGCACAATATATTTGTGGAGGAGATTGACGGTTGGCTCGATGAAGTGCTTTCTGAAGTCGTAGGCAGGGAAGTTGGCGAATTCTATTATAAAGATGAAAGTGGTTCTATGATCCAATTGAAAGAATCACAAGCTCTGGAATTGGTTGATCGATACGGATTGGACTTTTTTAAGTGCGTTTTCATTCAGGACAAAAGTTCGTATGTGTCAATCGAAGAGAAATTACTGCAAATCATAAGAAACAACGATTAGCATTTGGTGAAAGAAGCGACTAAGCTCAACTAAGGGAGCCAAGATTTTACTTTCCTTCACAGATATAGCTACGTCGGTAATACCGACCCAGCTCTTTATAGCTTATAGGCTTTTTACCGATTTTGTATTATAGAATCAGTTTCGCAGCACTTTCCGCTTCCTGACGGCTTGAAAACCGGCCGGCAATGTAAAGTTCCTTGTAGGCAACACCGGTTTCCACGACAAGGATGAAACCATTGTGGGTTTGCTCAACGAAATAGCTTTCGATAGAATCGAGTTCAACAGGTACATACGTGGCACGCATGTTATGCAAGAGCGGATCATTATACGTTGGTTCTTCATAGGGTGTTGCCAGCAGGCATTTTTTCTTCTTGTACACTTTCAATTTCATCAGAACACCTCGGATTGACAACCCCGATAACTTCTCCAGAAGATTATAGCATCTAAAAAGCAAAAACGGGCAACCAAAAAAGGCTGTCCGTTTGTATTTTATTGGTGCGATTAATTTCTTTTGTTCATTCATCTTCATAGGGAGCCTTTAGATGACGAACGGGCTATCTTAAAAATAGGGTGTCACTTTCGATTGCTCACTTTAGACACGAATTTAGATGTCAAATTTATTGAAACCTAAAACTGATGTTGTTTCTTTGTTGCCAACCCTTTTGTGTAAAAAAAACAACCATTAATATAGAAGATTTTCCCTATTTGAAATAAGAAAGGAATCAAGTTCGGTTTTTAGAAAAGGTGCATTTAAACTATCTGCTTGCAAAACACAAATCTCAAAGCTTTTTCTGCTTTCTCAGAAGACCCTTGTAACCCTATAGCTATCAAAAGACCAATTATTCCTCCGATAATAGCAAAAATTATGGCACCGTTAGTTCCTTTACCGTCCAAACTGATAATACCACTTATTCCTATAGCACCTCCTATTATGAAACCAGCAAGAGCACCAATTCCTGCACCAATTAAAAGACGGACAATGTAATCAATATTTGTAATCACAAAGAAAACTAAAAAACCAATGACAACTGCAATAAAAAGAATTAAAACAATTCTTGCCATGCCAAACCTCCTCAATTTATTCAACGTCTATGGACATTATCCCAATGCTACAATCATCCTGCGTTTTTTTCAGGACCAACTCCAAAAAACTATTTTTTATTAATTGCTGAATTTTCTCTTTTTCCAGTAGCGCTGTTTTTTTTATGAAATTTACGAGAACGGGTGCCAATATCTTTTTTTTTCTGTTGTAAAAACTTTCAGCAGTACCATCAGACATTAGTATAAAACCAGTTATTTTTTCGGTGTTACCTCTTAACAGTTTGGCATGTTCGGCAGCGTTTATAGTTGTTATAAAAACGGTAGAATTTATATATTCACCATTTATGGGTTTTGAAGCCACCTTTATGACATCTTTTTCTGCATATCCAATAAC
>CAYYNI010000320.1:0-1983 GCA_964472765.1 uncultured Thermotogaceae bacterium
CTAATGTAGGGGATTCCCAATTATCTTCCACAAATCGGATATCGTGCTCCTTCGGATTAATTGACAAGGCTTTCAGGGATTGCAGATATATCTCCTGGGATTCAAGGGGAGAAGGTTTGATGAGCACCTGATATTGGTAAAAGCGCTGCATTCTATTGGGATTTTCTCCATAGCGGCCATCCGTAGGTCTTCTGCTTGGTTGAATAAATGCGCATTTCCAAGGCTTTTCGTCAATTACCCGAAAAAAAGTAGACGGGTGATAGGTACCGGCTCCCATTTCCATGTCATACGGTTGTTCAATAAAACAACCCTGCTGTGACCAGAATGTGTTAAGATTTTTGATCATGTCTTGTATATACAATATTTGACCTCCAGCTGCTTCATCTTTGATAAAAAACGGGGATAAAAAAGGTATCGTTTAAACAAAAAATGGTTACTATAACTAATCTTCGAGCTTATTCTACCATAATAAAAGTCATGATTGCAATTGAGATCAATTGTTGTTATTGGGTCGATAAAACACTGAATGCCTTTCGTGAACATATACCAAAATAATAAGAAAAGCAATTGCACTTAACCCTACAATCGTTGACCCAGCCTGATTAACTTCAATTGTTCCGTAATGAAGAGAAAGCCATTGAATGATCGTTCTTGAAAGTACCAATAGCGGGTTGAGCCCTAATAAAAAAACACTGGCCAACGGAAATAACTGTAAAGCAAAAAGGATAATAGTCACAAACAAACAAAGCATCGTGAACGGAATCAGCGTTAACGAGAGAATCAATCCCACAGGAATTGCCAATAACGGAATGACACCGAATTGAATTGCTGTAATGGGCATAATGAAAATCAACGACCCGAGCGGCACCATCCATCTATCAAACAGGCGCTGTCGCTTTGTCATCTTTGACACAATCAAAATTCCCAGAACAGCGCCATATGTCATTTGAAATCCCGCATTTAAAGCCATGGAAGGATCTTTTATCAGAATGACAAGGGCACTTAATCCCAATACACTTAATGGGGAAACCGGATAATCCATTCCCTTGAATACCTCATAAAGAAACAACATCAGAAATGCCCGGAACGATGATGGTCCGGTTGAACAGGTGAGAAAAAACAAGGTTAAGAAAACGAGTTTGACAATAACCGACACAAGATGGCTAGGTTTAAAAAAAGCGACAATCCATCCAAAAAGATAATAAACAAGAAAAAAATGAAATCCCGAAACAACAAACAAATAGGATATACCGGCTTTGTTAATCATGTCTTTGTTCTGGTTATCCAACCCCAATCCCAAAAAAACCGCCGAAGCGATTGCCCCGTTATCTTCTCCTACTCGTGCCTTCAAAAATGCCACAAAAGCATTTGAGAAGGACTGAAATACTGTCCTGATTCTTTCATATGGTGATGCCTGATAGGGATAGCTGAAAAAATCACCGGGAAGATAGGCCTTGATAAAATTCAGATTGCCTAATTTGGAATTGGCTCCCATTATCGCCAGATAATCATTTTCTTCCACTTGAGAATAATCCGGCAGCAGTACATAAAACTCTCCGCTTTTTGACTGCCAGCCTGCATCTTCAAGTGCTTTCACCTGTGTTAACCGAACAGAAGTCTCACTGACCCGGTATATTTTCCCAACTAACGTGCAGTTTCCTTCATCAAGTGATTCAAATGGTTTGTAGAGTATCATTCCGGTTAGCAAGAAAACCAGCACCATCGCACTGATCCATATGCGCTTAGAAAGCAAGTTGAAAAAGACACAGATGACAAAAATGGCCAAAAAAAGCGTATAGAATAATATCAACATCAATGGATTAAAAAAAAACATACTTGCAAAGAGAATTCCTACCCATAATGCGATACTAAACCAAAACAGCGGGGGAATCTTCTTTAGCCAATCATTCATTTGACATAATATTTCGGGGGTAACCACGGCTTACATCGTTACTGATCATCTCTAAAAAGAGGTCCCGATGT
>CAYYNI010000321.1:0-1954 GCA_964472765.1 uncultured Thermotogaceae bacterium
CTTCTTTTACACTTTTCATTTTCATAACATCCCTTAAAAAATCAAGTGCCCGCATTGTGGGATCTACTTCCATCTCAAACGCTTTACCATTTAACGTAAATGTTATAATCATTGCTTACCCCTGTCTTTTATTACCCCCTCCCGATTGGGAGGGGGTGAAAAAATGATCATTCAGATTCTACCATTTTTTTGTATTCATCCAAACCCATCAAACGATCCAGTTCGGATTCATCGGAAATCTTGATTTTGCATATCCAGCCTTCACCTTCAGCGGATTCGTTGATGGTTTCAGGTGCATCCTCTAAAGCACTGTTGACTTCAACAACTTCTCCGGATACAGGGGTGTAAACATCATTGGCAGATTTGACTGATTCGATGGAACACAACGTGTCGCCTTTTGAAAGCGCACTTCCCTTTTGAGGAAGGTCCACATATACAATATCCCCAAGTTGTTCCTGAGCGTGCTCGCTGATTCCAACGGTTGCTATTGAGTCTGTGACTTCAATCCATTCATGTGATTCGGTGTACTTTTTCATGTGCTTCCCTCCGTTTAGCGTTATCAGAAAATTGATGAAATGCTTTAATCTTTTTGTTGTTTGCCAGGATTGACACTGCCAACATAAAATGGCTTTTTGACAACCTTTGCTTTTAACTTCTTATTTTCCCTGATTTCGATTTCCACCTCTTGACCTATTTTATAGCCTTTAGCAGGTACATATCCCAATGCTACGATTTTGTTCAGCGTGGTGGATTTATTTCCTGTTGTGACAAATCCTATTTCGTTTTCACCATTGAAAATCTTGTTCCCGGTTCTTGGAATACCGCCTTTTTCAACAATCTCAAAGGCTTTCAATCGCCTATCAGGACCTTTTTCATCCTGTTTCTGAAGGATATCTTTCCCAATGAAATCAACTGATAAATCAACCGTCCATTTTAGACCTGCCTCGATGGGGGTTGTATCTTGGGTAATCTCATTTCCATAAAGCATATAACAAGCTTCAAATCGCAGTAAATCTCTGGCCCCTAATCCGGCAGGTTTTGCACCGATCTCAATGAATTTTCTCCATAAAGGGATGACCGCTTCTGTGGAAGTGTAGAACTCAAAGCCATCTTCTCCGGTATACCCCGTTCTTGAAATCAAACAATCGATGCCGTTGAATCTCCCTTCTTTGAACGTATAGAATGGGATCTGATCTAATCTGACTCCGGAATATTCCTGAAGTTTTCTTTCCACGTCAGGACCCTGCACGGCCAATTGGGCATATTGATCTGATTTGTTCAATACTTCTACATCAAATGCCCCTGCCTGTGATTTTATCCATTCAAAATCCTTCTCCACGTTGGATGCATTAACAACCATCAGAATCTCATCCGATGTCTTCTTGTAAACCAATAAATCATCGACTATTCCACCATCTTCATAGCACATGGGGGTATAGCATATCTCGCCATACTTCAACGCCGAAACGTTGTTTGTCACCAAGTGTTCAGCAAGCTTTAAGGCGTCCTTTCCCAACAGGAATATCTCGCCCATATGCGAAACATCAAAGATTCCCATGCTTTCTCTAACCGCTTTGGCTTCTTTGATAATGCCGTCCGAATACTGAACGGGCAATTCCCAACCGTGAAAATCAACCAACTTTCCTCCGCATCTGACGTGTTCTTCATACAGAGGTGTTCTTTTTAGTTCAGCCAATCTTTATTCCTCCCCCGTTTGGTATATTTGATCAGTCTTCTTTATGTTCCTCGCTCTCTTCATAATTTGATTCCGCTTCATCATCCAAATGGCTTTCGATGATTTCTTTGGCTCTTTCATAGCATGATTCGGGAACCAGAACCTCCATGGGAACTACTCCGCCTTGCCCCATGATAATCGGTTCACCGTAAGGTACAGCCAATCCTTTTAATACACATGGAATTTCCTCACTGTCAAGGGACGACTTGATAATCTCTG
>CAYYNI010000322.1:0-1944 GCA_964472765.1 uncultured Thermotogaceae bacterium
GAGTTCGCCGATTGACGGACGATGTCGTTGTATTCTTTTTGGGTATCATTTAGAGGGGTTGAATTCAGTAGATCGCTAAACCCAATCACACCGGTAATGGGGGTTCGGATTTCGTGGCTCATACTGGCAAGAAAGTCGCTTTTTGCCCGGTTTGCGGCTTGGGCTTCTTCTTTGGCTTTGATAATGGCATTTTCCGCTTTTTTTTGTTCCGAGATGTCTTCGATGATGCCGATGCCGGTGACAAAGCGGCCGTCATCGTCTGTGATGGCGTTAAAAACGCCTCTGACCTGTACCTTTCGATCAGATGTGACAGCATGGTAGACATCGTCAAAATAACCCCGTTGCCCGTTTATGGCTTTGTTAACCGCTGCCACCAGTTTTTTGTCCGGCAGGTTCAGCATGTTCAGGCCAATCAATGCCTTTCGGGTTGATCCGATGATATGAACAAAATTGTCGTTGACATCCAGCAAAACACCCTCTTTGTCGAAACTAAAGATTCCCACAGGAGAGTATTGGAACATGAGTCTGAATTTTTCTTCATTTTGGCGTAAATGCTGTTCATCCCTGATCTTTTGCGTGATGTCCTGATGGGTGCCGTACATGAGAAGGGGTTTGCCATCGGGTGTTCTTTCAAACACCTTGCCTTTGTCCTGGACCCAAATCCAATGGCCCTGTTTGTGTTTCATCCTGAAATGGCATTCATACCGTTCGTTTCGGGTGAGTAAGTTGTGGTCTAATTTTTGCATGCAATGGTTAAAATCTTCCGGGTGGATGAATCTTTGCCATTTTTCAAAGGAAAATGGCTGCAGTTCTTCCCATTCGTATCCGATCATTTTCGCCCAGTGCTCGTTGATGGCACTTTCACCCGTCTGAATATTCCAACGCCAGGTTCCCAATTCGGTGGCCTCAACAGCCAGTTCATAATTTCTCTGTGTTTCTTTTAGGATCTGTTCTTCTTTTTTGCTTTTGTAGATTAAGCCGATGAGTTCAGCGGAGGTTTGCATGCGTTTTTTTGCCATTTCCTCTATAAAAGGGGGTCTTTTTTTATATGCCGTGGCCTGATGACGAAGGTCTGTCAGGCTGATATGGTAGTGTTCCGATAGTTCCTTCAGCGTTTGTTCATCCTGCGGGGGATTGCCGTAACCCACGCTCAACACGCCGATCCGCTCGTCTTCGGAGCAGATGGGGATGGCATACAGATGGATCCCTCCGTCACATTTTTCGTCGACGGTTTTGCCGGTTTGCAATGCTTTTTTGGATAAGGTCCAACAACTTTCATGACAAATCCATTTCCCGCTTTCAAGGGCTTGACGATTGGAGCAGTTGCCGCAGCGTTTTCTGGAGGCGCTGTCCATCAGCCTGCACCAGCCGGATGAGAAAATGCCCATGGCATAATCGCCGTTCTTTTCATAGATCGCCACTGATGAATCCAATAAATCAATGCTGTCCTTGGCGATCTTTTCCAGTACGTCTTTACCCACTGTCTTTAAAAGGGTCTTGTCGGTGTTGAGTTCAGTGAGATCGCCATAGTCTTGTTGAATCGGTTTGGGTTCGACTGGATTGGGCTGCTCCAGCATCCATTCGTATGCGTTCAGATCTTTGTTGGTTTTCATTGAATCCCTCATTTTAGTTTTTTTGTTGCTTTTTGTCCCTTGATGATCCATTCATTGTTTTCGGGGAAGCCCCGTGCAAAACATTCTGTTTTTCTATTATATAACATTTTCTCACAGTTCACCAACCTTTTTTATCTGGCGTGATTCTACTGTATTTTTTTTTTAATGTTCAAAAATCAAAAAGATGTGGTATAATACCCAAAATTGACGGGAGAAGATTTTTATGATCAACCGACTGTTAACTAACAAAAAATGGCATCATCATCATAGCAACCCTTATCAATCCGCACCGCCGGATGTTTTATCGTTGTTGTGATGTTGACATAAGGCG
>CAYYNI010000323.1:0-1934 GCA_964472765.1 uncultured Thermotogaceae bacterium
CAACTTCGCCTTTAGAATTTTATTATGAGAATTTGAAGTTTGATTTCGAATATTGGATTTTGTTTCTCAAACGCACTTTAGAATTTAGCTTAAACATGGAATTTTCAGAGCTTTTGAATATTAGAATGCCTGATTATCAAATAACTGATCCAATTAAACCATCTAGTAGTCACTAAAACAAATTAACACAAAGAGTGCGGATTATTATAGCGGTCTATCAGTGTTATTGAAATAATCCGCACTCTTTTTCCATAAGACAAAATGACCCTTATTACAGTGTACCCATGTTATAATTTTATTGTGATCAGAAAAGAGACTAAATAATTGTGCCTGGTAGAATTTTTTTAAATAGGTTGATATTATGGATACTAATGAATCTATAAAATACTGGATCGAATTAGCAGAATATGATTTTGAGACAGCTATAGTTATGAATGACACGAAAAGATTTTTATATGTTGGTTTTATGTGCCATCAAACAATCGAAAAGATCTTTAAGGCATATTATGTCAAAAAAAGAGAAGAAATTCCGCCATTTACTCATAGTTTAATCAAAATTGCAAAATTCGCAGCTTTTTATGAAGAATTAACAGAAGTGCAGAAGGATACGATTGATGCACTTGAGCCATTAAATATTGAATCAAGATATCCTACGCATAAGGAACGTCTGTTGAGAGATCTAAACAATGAATTTTGTACCAATCTAATCAAGAAAACGGAGGATTTATTAACATGGATAAAAGAGAAGCTTTAGAAAAGGCGAAAAAGTTTTCTGAGCTTGTAATAAAAAAATATGATCCGAAAAAAATAATCCTCTTTGGATCTTTCGCCAGGGGGAATTATAGAACTGACAGTGATATTGATATTATGGTTATCTTTGATAAAATCGAAGGAAGCTTTCTCGAAAAAGAAGTGGATTTGTACAAATTGAGAAGGTCCGTGGATGAAAATATAGAACCGGTTTTATATGAGGAGAATAATGATCCCAGCGGTTTTCTTGAATCAGTTTCTGGTTATGGTGAGGTCTTATATCAAAGGCGCTAATTTTGCCACTATTTTGGCAATTCTTCCGCTGTCGCCCCTCTGTGGACCCATTTCCGGGTGTTGTTTGCGCTAAATTCAATCATTTCATTAAATGCTTCACGATCTTTCTCGTTTTTGAACTGATAACCCATGCTGTTGAGAATTTTCATGAAATCATCTGGTTTTGAGTTGAATTTTAGGGCCAGGGCTAATCTTGAGGTAAGTTCACTGATGGCTTGGGGTTTTAGGCTGTTCTTATGTTTTTTGAAGTAGGAGGCCATTTTTTGATAGGCTTTGGTGCTTTTGTCGATGAGGTTATTCGTGTAGATTTGTATTTCTTTTTCGGTTGGCGTGTAATAAGGTTTGTTGGCGGTTTGTTCCAGTAATTCGTCCAGTTCTTCTTCTTTGATCAGTGGATGGATGATGTATTGGCCGTTGTACCAATAGAGAATGATTCTTTCTTTCATCCTGTTACAGAATTCTACGATGTTTTCTTTTGTCCATGGCTCTTCTTTGCTGTACAAATTCCAGACTTTTAAAAAAGGGACCTCTGTAAAACAGCCATACAGTTTTGCCAGTGCCGTTAAGTAATCAATGGTTTTTTCGTTGATGAAACAGTGTTCAACAATCTCTTTGATATTATCCATAAAGTACTCCGTCAGATGTGAATGCATTACAATGCGTTCTTTGTTGTCTATGTCTGTAGTGATTGCCAGATACCCTTTATCAAACAGCATTTTCCCGTTTTCATGTTGGATGGTGTGCTTGCTGGTGCTTATTATGTTTTGCAGGAAGTCGATGTCTTCTTTTTTATACCAATCTTTAAAATAGTCCACGATGATGGAAGCGTAGAAATACAAGTCGGTTAGAAGAAAGAATGGGGTGTCTGTTTTGAAATGTTCAAGAAGAAT
>CAYYNI010000324.1:0-1933 GCA_964472765.1 uncultured Thermotogaceae bacterium
GATGCAAGTAGCTCTTTTAATAAAACCCGCCCATTTTCCTTTGTGGTAACGTAATCGCCCTTTTCCGGAAGTTTTTTTACCTTTATCTCCTCGGGTTGAATGGTTGTTATTTGTTTAGGCAGGTTAACCTTCCCACTTTTTTGGCGTTTTTGTTGGGAATTTTTTTGTTTTTTTTGTTTTATTTCATCGAACCAAAATAGGGACAAATCACCATTTTTAACTAATTTTCTTACAGAAACAGCCTTCGCTCTGACAGATTTCCTGTTGTTTAAATTCAGAACATCTTCCGCTAAGCCATTATCCTGGGTTATTAGCAATAGTTCATACTGTATACTGAATCGATTAAATAAAGTAAGAAAATTGAGATCAGCAAACTGGTCTCGTTGTTCTCCTCGCATTTCAATCAACTGAAGTTTATCCATTTCAGTAATTTTTTTTAGTATCTTTTTGCAGATATCTCTTAATCCGGGGTCTTCTTTCTTTTTTTTGAGGATTTCTTCATACACTTTGCGGGTCACAAAGATCTTGTTTTTATGTTTCTGTAAATAAGGTGTAATTTGATCTAAGAAATCAAATATATAATTATTTAGAAACGTACATGTGTCAATAAATATCTTCTTTCTTTTGCAAAGTTCATCCAATTCACGATTTGTTAGGGGAGGATGCTTATTTTCATTTACTGTAGGCTGTTTTTCACCAGCTTGGTTGTTCCCACTATTGGTATCAAGCCATTTTGAAATGAGTTTCCTTTCATGAAGATTTAAAGGTGTTTCGATACTTTCTTTGTAAACGCCACATCTCTCAAAATCCATTTTCAACTCTTCAGCACTAACACCCAATTTTTTAGATAGTGATTTTATCGTCAAATTCTTCATCCCCCTCGTAGTAATAGGTTTATTAAACGCTATCCCAACCATCTATATCGTCTACAGTAAAATTCTCATCCTCTTTAGTTAATGAGGTTTCTGTCCTAACTTCATTTAAACTCAAGCCTATATCATCGCTGTATAATTTTAGAGCACCACTATCCTCGAGGTATCCCACTAATACAGGAAATGCTTGCTCCTTATATTCCTTGTTTAAATTCATTATGGATTTGACCAAAAGTTCATTGTTGGTTACCACAAACAGTCGGTGAAAACGATGATGTTTCAGTAATACTTGAATAATTACTTCTTCTATATCTTTTTTTAAATCGGAATATTCGCCTCTTACTTCTATAATGTTTTTATCCTCAAGCTCTTTCAAATAATTTAATATCGCTTTATATGATGGCTTTTTCGAAACAACCTCATCATCGGCTTTCTTTTGTAACTTGTCTATAGACAACAAGGGGATGATCATTTTATTATCTTTAATATACGGTGATATGTTTTCCAAAAAAGTTTTTGTCCCATGGTTCTTGAAAACATCACCAGTGATAATCACTTTAAAGTGGTTTATTAGAAACTGCAACATATCACTGGTTTCAATTCTTTCAGGTTCTTTTATGCGTTTCTCTATCAATTCATTCGTTTCCGGGAACATTAGGAACCATCTATCCAAAAAAGATCCGTTGTAAATATTAATCACTTTATCAGTGCTTGGATGATAATCCTCAACTGTATTCTGTTGATTTGCCTTTATGAATGAAGCAATAGAAGAAAGCAAATCCGGATTGTTTTTTACCCTATTATCCAAATATGCGCAGATAGCGATGTACTGTGTATAACTCAAAGCAGTTTTCATGTTCTCCAGATTATTGATGGTTTGTCTGGTCACCCCAATAATCTCCCCTAATTCTTGGCCGGTTATCTTTAAAAACAACCTGATTTGTTTTAATGAGAGTTGAAAAATCTGTATCATCTTTTCTCTGTTGTTTTTTAAAATTTCAAACATAGTATTCTCCTTTAAACCCGCATGTCGTAAATATAATAGAAATATTGCGACATGC
>CAYYNI010000325.1:0-1929 GCA_964472765.1 uncultured Thermotogaceae bacterium
AAAAGAGTATGTTCGGGATTTAGATTCTGAAGGATATACAAAAATTTTGAAAATTTCTCTAGCTGTGGACGGGAAGGATATAGAGGTGATTTCTAAATAACCTGTGTTGGCCATGGGGACGTTGCTTTTGGTGATTGTGAGGATATGAGTCAATAATTGTAGTGAACCCAGAAATTCTCACAAGTGGTTTTTGTTAAAAGGGATTAAAGATGGATTCATTGTATTTCAGAATATAGCGTCCTAAGAAAATAGATCTGAATGATTACCTATTCTTGTTAAGTGATTATTTTTTTGCCTTTGTCTAAATCCGATAAAACTATCCGCCAAAAAAGGAACATATAAATGAGGGTCAAAACTTCCATGAATAAATTGATATCATCATAGGATTATGTTTTTTCATTTGACTCATTGTATGATGGGTAATCATGTTCATTTGTTGATAAAAACTGGGGATGAGACCCTTGGGCAATTTAGTGACAGCTCTTTTTGCTTTCATAATTACGATACGTAAAATGTTATAATAGGTAATAAATGCGCTTATTGATCGAAATGGAAGGTGAAATTGTGAAAACAATTAAAATTGATTTTGATGATGTAAATGTCAAATATTATTGACATGGGCGATTCGTGAATCGCCCCTACGGAGGTTGTTGGGGTGAAGGGGTTTGATAGCGACGTGGTGAAAATGAGCGTAGAGCTAACGGACTGCGTTGGGATTAAGACACTTAAAGAAATAATTGAGAGCGACAGTGAGGATGAGGGAGTTTTTTTTACCATTTTGTGACATCTTTTCAGCCATGGAGATGACAAAGAAAGAACATGGATGATTCACGGAACCAATGAAAGAATCAGGCTGAAAGAGTGGCGGAAGACTTTGAATTTTTATTTTCGTTTACTGAGTCATCTATAAGAGAACTCGGTGTATGTTAAAATAGCAGAGAAGGTAAAATCGGGACGGTGATTCCATGTTGAAAAGAGAAAAAATGTTCTTATTGATGATGATTGGTTTGTTATTCTTATCGTATGCGTGGGCCAATAATTACGGCTTACCTACATACACTACCAAACGCATTACCGGGACTTTTGGAGAGTGCCGAATTAATGCCAATACTTATGTGAAACGGTTTAATATCGGGTTGGCTTTGTCGACCAACAGTATTGAGAATACCAAAATATATGCCATGAATGATGGGATTGTCTGGAAATTGGTGATCAACGATCCCATTTACGGGAATATTATCTATCTCAAGCATCCCGATGGACTGGCGACGATTTACGGTCATTTAAACCGCTTTTCTTCCGAATACGATGACATTTTGCAATCGGTGATGGTGGAATTTGGGGAGGAGAGTCATACGGTAATAGAATTCAATTCCAATGAATATACCGTGCATAAGGGAGATGTTATTGGCTATTCGGGTCAGACCGGGTCAGCAATTGCCCCCTATTGTCATGTGGAGTTTTTTGATATTGCCCAGGCGATTTATATCGATCCACTTGTCTATTTGAAAGATCAGCTGAATCGTCCGGATTCTTTCTTGGATTTTGTGAAAGTAAGGGTGGATGGTAAGGAGCAGAATATCAGCAATGGAGGGAGTTATTATTATTCAAATGCTATTCCGCAAATAGAGATTAATGCCAGGCTTGAAGATAGTAACAGGCGCAGCCGATACGGAGTTCATCGTGTTCAGCTCTTTTTTAATGACGAGGAAGTATATCAGCTCCTATTTGAAACCATTCCCGAGAATTTTCAGGATCAAGGGGATAAAGTTTTTGGCGAGGGTTCAACCAGCAGTTACTATTGGTATAAACTGTATTCGGATAGAAGAGAGGGTGTCATTGTTTTGAACAGGCTGAACGAAGTGACGCTTGGCCCTACTACCAGAGCAAAGATTATCATCGAAGATGACTGGGGAAATGCCAAGTCAT
>CAYYNI010000326.1:0-1928 GCA_964472765.1 uncultured Thermotogaceae bacterium
ATCCTGTTTGAAGGAGAGGAAAGAAACCTGGCTCAGTTAAGGGCTTATTTCCAATCAAAGGATCGGGCCGTGAGAAAAGCCGCTTATGAAGCGTATGCCTCTTTTTTCAACGATCATGAAGAAGAATTTGATGACATTTACGATCAGCTGGTCAAACTTCGGACAAAGATGGCCAACCGGCTTGGATTTGATTCCTTTGTGGCGTTAGGCTATCTCAGACTCAATCGAACAGACTATAACGCCAAAATGGTTGCGGGTTATAGAAAACAGGTTTTGGAAGAAGTGGTTCCGCTGGCAAATACTTTGCTGGAAAAACAACGCATCCGACTGGGATTGGAAGCACTCAAGTATTACGACGAGCCGATCAAATTCAAAACGGGCAATCCCCAACCCAAGGGAACACCTGAGGAAATAGTCAATAGCGGGTTGAAAATGTATTCAGAGCTTTCGAGGCAAACCAAAGAATTTTTTACATTCATGGAAGAACATGGCCTGTTCGATCTGCTCAGCCGAAAGGGCAAAATGGGTGGGGGGTATTGCACCTTTATCCCCACTGAAAAGGCGCCCTTTATCTTTGCGAATTTTAACGGTACGTCAGATGATATTGACGTGTTAACCCATGAAGCCGGACATGCTTTTCAGGTCTATTCCAGCCGGAATTACGAAATCCCCGAATATGTCTGGCCCACGTTGGAGGCCTGTGAGATCCACTCCATGAGTATGGAATTTTTTACCTATCCATGGATGGAACTTTTCTTTAAGGAAGATGTCCTCAAACATCGCTTTGCACACCTTAGCGAGGCTCTGCTCTTCCTGCCTTATGGCGTCAGTGTGGATGAATTCCAGCATGCGGTCTATGAAAATCCTGAAATTTCTCCCGATGAGCGCAAAAAGATATGGCGGGATATTGAACGCAAATACATGCCCAAGCGTGATTATGCGGATAATGATTTTTACGAGAAGGGAACCATGTGGATGCGGCAATCGCATATCTTCGAAGTGCCTTTCTACTACATCGACTACACCTTGGCGCAAGTGTGTGCCTTTCAGTTTTACAACAAGATGAAACAAAACCGGGAAAAGGCCTGGGAAGACTACCAAAACCTCTGCAATGCGGGTGGATCGAAACCCTTCTTGGAATTGTTAAAAATTGCCAATATCAAAAACCCGTTTGAACCAGGAGCCGTCAGAGAATCGGTTACTAAGATTTCCAAGAGCATTGAGGAGATAGATGATTCAGAGTTCTAACCGTAAAAAAGTCCCCAGATAGTATCCGGGGACTTTTTTATGAAGAAATAAAAACCTTTTAGGCCTTTTGCATATTACATCATATCACTATTGATGTCTGCTCCCTGCCAATTTCCGTTTCCGCTGTAACTATTGTTACCATTTGAGGTGTTTTCAACTAGTGGAATATTAAAAGGAGGCGAGTCAACGGCTAACCAGTCTAAGCTATCACGGTTCTTAACCGTTGTTGTTCCCTGGATGAATATGCCTCCGTCTATATTGTTTCTAATTTCATTGGAATGGATCGTGATATTGGGACAGTGTAAGAGCTGAATTGCTCCGGTGCCTCCGGGTAGAGCGTTTGCTTCGAAAGTGCAATAGCGGATGACCGAAGGTAACATCGTGGAAAGGAACAAGGCTGAACCGGATTGGGCGGAATTTGCCCAGATGAGCGAATGGTCATCAAGGACCAAGGTTGAACTGACTGCTGCAATCCCCCCACCAGTTAAAGCGGTGTTATTCGAAATGATAGAATTCAAAACAGTCAAAGTGCCATTTGTAACATAAACACCGCCACCGGCATTGCCAAAGGCGCCAATGGCAGAACAATTTGTCACCATCACTTCATTAAGCATCAGATGAGATCCGGCATCCAGATAGATGCCACCACCATTAACAAAGTAACTGACAAGATCCGGGAT
>CAYYNI010000327.1:0-1919 GCA_964472765.1 uncultured Thermotogaceae bacterium
ATGGGATGTCGGTTCAAGAGTTGTACGAGAATGAAGCATTCAAAACGCTTTTTTCGTATTCTGAAAAGTGAAAAACGATGGGAGAGTGAAATAAAAAAAAGAGAAAAGATGTCATTTTGCCTTAGATTGTAATGCGAAAACTGAAATTTGCTTGAAATGATATAATTCGTGAGAGGTATAAATTGTATAGGATATAGCGGTTTTTTTAACCACGGGGGCTGTCGCCATGGATTAGTGTATTTGCAGGGGAAAGACCTCATCAAATCAGTTTTTATCCTAGTTGCTTTTGTGTTTGGAACGGGCACTTTAATAGGCTTTGTAGGAAAGACTTCCTACGAAATCGTCTTAAATTTCTTTACGATGTTCTTTATAAGAGTTCATGGCTTCTCGGCTTAAAACTTTCAGGCTATTTTTCTCAAAAAGATTTTTTTGCCAAACGGTGTAATCAAAATCCTCTTTGATGATACTGGCAATAAATCTTTCAGCATCTACGGGACCTAATTTTTCTATCAATGCATTGATACCATCAACTTTGAGGACACTTTCTGTTTTCAATGGTATTCCTCCTTCAATTCAATAAAATTTACTGGATTCATTATCACTAAGCCATCAATTTTCTTTTTTAAAATACCATTATCTGTAGTAAAGAAATAATCGCATTTTGCATACTTTGCACAAGAGACATGTAAAGCATCTTTAGGCTTAAGCCCCTTTTCTAATAGCGATTCTCCATATGCTAAAATTTTTTTGTTTTCGATAATATATTCTGATGCCAAATCTTTCCATTTCAATATGGCCTTTTTTCTAAGTTCAAATGGATTTTGTTCATTTTCAAATTCTAGTATATAAGACCAAACCAATAAATAATCCCCATCGAGAATTTTTTGTTGGATATAAAACTTAGCATGGGTTTCTAAAAAAATTTTAATGTTTTTTTGATTATCAAACGGTCTATTAAAACAACAATTATCCAAATATATTTTCAAAGCGTTATGTTCTCCGAGTTTATTTGGGATTCTTTGATAGCATTTAATTATAACACAATTAAAGAAAAGGTTCTTTTCTATTTAGTATTATGAACCCATAAATATGGAACCGTGCAAGATAATATCGCACTGAATGGAGCCTGTCCAAGTGAGATGATAGAGAAGGCATTGGCCATCGCCAGAGCGGTGATTAAACAACCTGATATCTTTCTGATCGACGAAGCCCTAACGGCTCTTGATCCGTCAACGGAAAAGAAGATTTTAAAAAATCTCAAAGAAGCATTTCCCAAAGCAACCGTTATGATTATCACCCACAGGGACACCATTCTGGAAGCCATGGATAGAGTGTTTGTGCTGCATGATAAGCAGTTTTCGGATGGGATGTCGGTTCAGGAGTTGCACGAGAATGAAGCATTCAAAACGCTTTTTTCGTATTCTGAACGGGGAAGATGAACCGATAAATGAACCGATAAAATTGACAAAAGTAGAAAAAACGATCTTGCTTTTATTGGAAAAGGATCCTGAATTATCAAAGCCAAAAATATCGAAAATGATTGAACTGTCAGAATCTTCAGTTAAGAGAATCTTTAATGATTTACAAAAGAAGGGGATCATCAAGCATTTTGGACCGAATAAAACGGGGCATTGGAGAATTATAAAATGGGAATAGCCATTGTCCGGATCAAGATGCAAAGGCCAAAAGCAATGTGGGAAAAGATTTCGGATTTGCTTAATGAACAATAACCACGGGGGCTGTCCCCGTGGTTTTATGAATTTATCCCAATAAATCATTTTTTATTCTGGTTGTTTTTGTGTTTGGGGGGGCATTTTAAAACCCATAGAAAGCAAAGACCTTTTAATCTTTTTACTGGGCCTGCTGGTCAACTCTCCATACCTCCCAGTTTTTAAATCTTTCCCGGAGTTGCTTTGCAC
>CAYYNI010000328.1:0-1912 GCA_964472765.1 uncultured Thermotogaceae bacterium
GGCTCCGGGCTCAAAGGCATTGTTTTATCAATCATGATTGGTTCGGCAGCTGCAGGCCCTCTTTATGGGGCTTTTCCGGTAGCGGTTGTGTTCATGAAAAAAGGCGTCAAATTCACAAATGTGCTGATCTTCATCGGGGCCTGGTCGACCACCAAAATTCCCATGTTTTTGTTTGAAATGACCTCTTTGGGAGTTCCCTTTGCTTTCACTCGCCTGTTCGTAGACATTCCTGGCATCATTCTGATGGCGTTTCTGCTGGAAAAATGCCTGACTAAAAAAGAAATAGAAGAAATCTATAAACGGGCTTCGCAAGAATAATCACAAAGAACCCTTTCAAAACGGAACAAGTGAATTTTAATTATGCTATACTTAATCGTTCTTAAAATTTGACAAATCATTTCTCTTTTTTTGTGTATTGGATAGAGGATAGATTGCCCAATAAGAAGGGATCAGATGATGCTATATGAATATATTTTCGGGTTTTCAACGTTTGTTTTGTATTATGCGTTAGCGGCATTGGTTTTATTGTTGGTCAGGCCCCTGTTTAAAAGTCAAATGGAGCTTTTTCGAAAGCTGCTTCATATCGCTTGTACCATGTCCGTTTTGGTCCTTCAATACGCCATTGAAACCTGGTACATCTCCGTGGCTGTCGTTTTGACCTTTGCGATTTTTGTATTTCCCATCATCGCTTTTGTTGAAAGATACCCGAAAGTCATCAGTGCCTTTCATCAAAGAAAAAAAGGGGAAATTCGCTCAAGCCTCGTATTAGTCTTTGTGATGATGGCACTGCTAACCACCGTTTTTTGGGGGCTTTTAGGCGAATCCTGGAAGTTTATCACCGTCATTGCCGTGATGGCCTGGGGTTATGGGGATGCTGCCGCTTCGCTCATCGGCAAGCGATTCGGAAAAAATAAGATCAATCATCGATTGGTTGAAAAGGCCAAGACCAGAGAAGGAACGATCGCCATGTCCGTGGTTGCCTTTTTTGCGATCTTTTTCAGTTTGCTCATGTTTTCGTCCCTGCCCTGGCATACGAGTCTGATTACGGCTGTTTTGATTGCGCCGATCAGCGCCGTCGTTGAAATGTTTTCCCACAACGGGGTGGATACCATCACTGTTCCTTTGGCAACCGCTGTTCCAACTTATGGTGTGATTCAGCTGCTATCGGTAATCGGGATTTAGCATGGACACAATCGACAAGGCATCAGCCAAACGGGAAAGAACCATGCTGGTGGCTTTTTTGCTCAGTTCGCCGGGGCCTTTACTGACCGGGATTGCTGCACTTTCCAGCCAATCGGCGACGCAAATTGCCGATTTTCTCAGGCGTTCCTCTGAATTAGTGGCGTTGTTTGTGGCCTGGCTTGTTTTTCGAAAGATGCAAAAGGATTGTTCACAAGATCAGGTCTTTCAAAATAAAATGTCCCGAATCGCCAATCTAACGGTTTCGATCGCCATGATCTGCTCTGCAGTTGCCATGTTTATCGTTGGCATCATCCGGTTATTGGTCTTCAACGTGGGCGGCAAAGTGATACTGGGATTGGTGATTGCCATCTTGGGCCTGATAACCAATTCATGGTTCTGGTGGCGCTATTGGAGCATGAACCGTGAGATTCCCGATGCGGTGATCGAAGGACAGCGCAACTTGTATCGGGCAAAGTCATGCGTAGACCTGACTGTCGTCACGGCCTTGATGGCCGTTTTGATAGCCCCATCCCATCCGGTAACCCAATATGTAGATGCCGTTGGATGTATGATCGTGGCTTTTTATCTTTTTTACAGCGGGATTAAAATGATCAGGCAAATTGAAAATACATCGTCAGCTTGATCAGATTAAATAAATTTGATTAGTTTTTTGAATGCGGTTGCCATCGGATAGTCAGGAAGCTCGTCCTTTGTCACCCAAAGCTTTTCT
>CAYYNI010000329.1:0-1906 GCA_964472765.1 uncultured Thermotogaceae bacterium
CTTTTTCCTGAGTTCCGCACTTTTTTTGAGTCAAAAAACCTATATACCAATTAATGAGGTATTTAACCTAATTTTGTGTGTTGTTTTTGGTGTCCCAGGTGTATCTTTGCTTCATGTTTGTACGAAAAAAGAAAAACAAAAGTGGAGTTATAAGTATCCAGATCATCGATAAAAGTTCTGGTAGTTATAAAATGATAAAAACAATTGGCAGTTCTTCTGATCCTATTGAAGTTGAACATTTATTCCGGCAAGGTTTAGAATTCGTTAACCATTATCAAGGGCAGAAAACCATCGATTTTTCTGTTCATGATTTCAAAGAAACAGTAAAACAAAGCATTCAAAACATTACGATTGAAGGAATTAATCTTTTGTTAGGCAAAATTTATTCTGAGATTGGTTTTGATAAAATTGATAGTGAGTTGTTAAGGCAATTGGTACTCATTAGATTATCACACCCTGCAAGCAAGCTTAAATCTTCCCAATATCTTCACAGATATTTTGCATTAAAAATTAGTGAAGATAAAATATACAGATATTTAGACAAGATTTATTCAAATCACAAAGAGGACCTGCAACAAATCAGTTATGACCACACAACAAAGGTGCTCGGCGGTGTTATCAGTGTTGTTTTTTATGATGTAACAACGATTTACTTTCAAATAGATGATGAAGATGAACTCAGGAAGCGTGGTTTTTCAAAAGAAGGCAAACATCAAAATCCACAAATTGTACTTGGTCTTCTGGTTGGGTTTGATGGCTATCCATTAGCTTATGAAATCCATCATGGGAATAAATTTGAAGGCCATACCATGTTACCAATAATTGACTCATTTAAAGCAAAATACAACTTAGAGAAATTGATTGTTATTGCTGATTCCGGTTTGCTATCAATATCCAATATAAAAGAACTGCAGGAGAAAGGCTATGAATTTATCCTTGGTGCACGAATAAAAAATGAAAGCGCATCAATTAAAAATAAAATACTCTCTCTTAAATTGGCCGATAAAACAAGTGTTATTATTAAAAAAGAAGATGGATTAAGTTTAATTGTTGGTTATTCCGAAAAACGAGCAAAAAAGGATCGATATAATAGGGAAAGGGGACTTGATAAGCTGGAACAAAAGATTAAATCTGGCAAACTTACAAAGTCTTCAATAAATAATAGAGGATACAATAAATACCTGAAATTGGATGGAGAAGTTTCTATTAACATTGATTATGAAAAATTTAATAATGATGCTTCCTGGGATGGGTTGAAAGGATACCTTACAAATACATCTTTATCCAAAGAAGAAATTATTAATAATTATGGTCAATTGTGGAAAATAGAAAAAGCCTTTCGCGTTTCAAAACATGACTTAAAGATAAGACCAATTTACCATCGTCTACAACAAAGAATTGAAGCACACATAACGATTAATTTCGTTGCTTACAAAGTTTACAAGGAATTAGAAAGGCAATTAAAAGTAAAAAGCGCAAATATTAGTTGTGAACAAGCTATTGATATAGCTAAAACGATCTATGCGATATTAATCACCGATCCAACAAATGGCAGCACATCTAAAGAAATACTATTGCTGAACGATGAACAGAAATATCTAGCTAAATTGTTTGAGTTTTAATTTCGGTGTCCCAGTGCGGAACTCAGGAGATAACAATAACAAAAATCTGAAGTACATTATCAGTTGTTTGAAGTAGGTTGAAAAATAAACATTTCTATTTCAGACTTTTTACTGATTGCCTCTCTCTTTAAAGCGTCCGCTCGGAAGAGTTTGCTTTCATCTCTAATCCCACACCAAAATATTTGGCATTATGCGGAGATGACAGTAAAGGAGCGTCATTGCGATCATCTCCTGAGTTCCGCACTTTTTTTGAGTCAAAAAACCTATATACCAATTAATGAGGT
>CAYYNI010000330.1:0-1900 GCA_964472765.1 uncultured Thermotogaceae bacterium
CAGGCGCCATCCCGAAGGATAAAATCTTTCTTCTCGTTGAAAAACTCCGTGAAGTCGAACTTCAAGCGCCGGTGACGATCGGCCAAGTGGTTTTTCACAATCTGTTCGATACCGGGTTTGATGTCGTTGTGACCAGGCCGGTGGAAAAACGGTAATTGAAGAAAACGAAATGATGGTTGAAAAAATCCCCTTTTCAGGAGGGGATTTTTTTGCTATCGTGAAAACAAACTATCTCAATTTGATCCCTATCTCAAAGCTTCGATGCCATGGAAAAAAGACGTCCATTTCAAACCGTTCTTCAAAAGCCTGCTCTATCATCTTTTGATGTATGTGCAGTTCTGTTTTTGAAAATGTCTCAGCCCATGGTTCAGCCGGAAGAAGTGTCTTAATTGTGCAACCTTTTTCCTTCGACTTCTCACGTAGTTTTTGCCTGACAATCGCCTGATAGCCATAGTGTTCAATTAACATTTCCTGTTGAAATTTAGACCATTCCACTTGGTTGATCTCAAGAACGCCTCGATCGGCAAGCTCTTGAAAGATTGTCAAGCAGCAGTTGGTTCCAAGCGTGTTACTGGGAGTGTTCCAGCCGGCATAATTGATCTTTGTCCAATCTCTCTTGTTTGAGCAAAGCCATTTGACCAGGTCTTTGTCTGAACCGTTCGGGTATCTGATATCGGCGATACCGCAGATTCGTTTCATTCTCAACAAATCCTCGATCTGTGCGTGATTTGACGGCTCGTCAGGTTGGTCTTGACTTTGAATCCAGTCCTCGTTTTCCATATTGTTCACGTACAAAACGACATCGGAATCGGATGCTTCCCCCCCAGCCGCTTTGATATGATTCTTAACAGTCAGATCCAACGGATCACCTTCATAGGGTGGAATGAAATCCCTTTTATCTTCGTGCCGGTATCGGATCTCTATCGTTGGTTTTTGATTGTGTTCATTGCATACGGCCCTTGAGAGTAATGTCAGCGTGGCTTCATCTGCGCCGGGGTGGATGGAATAATGGTTTTCAATACCCAAATGTCTGGCATAGTTGGCGTGAATCGACGACTCAAAAACATTCAGGCTGTCTTTGCCGTTATCGTCCAGCGTGAGGTTGAAAAAGTCGACTGAACCTTCTTTTACATAATCAAATGCTTTTTGGATAACACGTGCATTTCGGATCCGTCTGTGGAAATAATCATCGATTATCCAAGTAGGAATTGTTTCTACATACTCCCGGAGTCTATTTTCTTTTAAAAGGGGTTTGTACAGATTTTCTTCAAAATGGAGTAGACCTTGGGTTTTGCCTTTAAGAAGCTGAGTCATGATCTTCGTCATATCGTGAAGACGTTTTCCGTAATATTCCCAATAAACGGGTTCTTCGTCATCAGAATCATATTTGGGAATGCGCATGATGGTGGTGGTGATATAGCGTTTTTTCGCTCTGCTTGCCACTGACATCAATTGTTCCAATCTCTCCAAAAGCGTGTCCTCTTTGAGTAAATCTATTCTTGAGGCGGTCAATCCACCGTATAAAAGTGTGTCCAGTGAAAGGATAAGGCTATCATCTTTTTTAACAGTATGATCAAGCCATTTGGAAAGAGCTTGTGTATCGGCAGGGATTTTCTTCTGTCCCAACAATCCTCTGGGGGGTGTTTGGATTGGGATACTAAAAGATTTTGCTGTTTTTATTAAATAATCTCTCGTACAAACTCTCTCGTCAACAGGGATGAAAACGATGCGCATTTTGATTCTCCTTTACTTTAAAGAAGGGAAATAGTCTCTATTGGATTCAATCAATTCGTTTATCAGATTTTCAGCCTGATTTTCCTTATCTTCCCTCTCTTTTATTTTATACCACTATACATCAATTCTTGTCAAAATATCTTCAGAACTCTGTGAGTGAATGAAA
>CAYYNI010000331.1:0-1897 GCA_964472765.1 uncultured Thermotogaceae bacterium
TGACTTCCACTCCCAATGGGATATGGGGCTTGTTGGCCCCATGAAAATCCGAACCGCCGGTGGCGATGAGGTCGTATTGACGGGCATACCCTTTGTATTCGCAGATCATTTGGGGAGTATGTTGAGAATAGAAAACCTCGATGCCGTCCAACCCGTAAGAGACCAATTCCTTCACCAGGTTCTCCAGGTCCCGTCCTTCAAGTTTTGTCTGATAGGGATGAGCCATAACGGCAATCCCGCCAGCAGCGTGAATCATATCAATGGCCTTGTCCGGGTCAAAGCGTTTTTTATCCATGTAAAGGGGAGCACCCTTTTTCAAATACCTGTCGAAGGCTTCCTGAAAGGAATCCACATAGCCTTTACGTACCATCAAAGCGGCAAAATGAGGCCTTCCCACCAAATCGGATCCCGCTTCGTCGATCAGTTCCGCCATGCTTATCACCATTCCGTACCGGCGCATCTTCTCCAACATTTGTTTGTTGCGTGCTTTCCGATAGTCTTGAAGCTCATTTAAGGAGTCTGTTAAATCCGGATGTTTCGGATCAAAGCCATAACCAAGAATATGCAGGGTTTTGTCAAATTCCGCACTGATTTCCACTCCGGTCACCGGTGTCAAATTTTTCGGGATCTTTTCCAAAATTTCCAAACCGTCAATGGTGTCGTGGTCGGTAATGGCAAAGTAAGGTATCGAACGCTTTCCTATTTCCCCCACCAATTGCTCCGGTGTCAGTGTACCGTCTGATGCGGTTGTATGGATGTGAAAATCAACAATCATGCTATCATCTCCCCGATTCTATTTTATCATAGATGTGAGTATGCATTTTGTGATAAAACATGAGGGGCATTTAATCCCTCAAAAAAACAAAAAGGCATCGGATATTTACCATCCAATGCCTTTGAAGAGAGGCGTGTTTTACGTCGTTCATAAGGGGGATACTTTAATGAAGACCTTTTTGCATCTCGAACCAATTCTCTTGGTCGAAAAACAGTCCATTCATTCCTTCAAATCAATGCTTACAAATCTTTTCATCGTGTCTATGGTTATCTTACCGCTATGATGTTGAACTTGCCATAAGCATAATAATAGACGCAAGAAAAGAAAAAATAATTACTCAAGATGAAGCGAATGCTGAAAAAGGCCTTCCAGATTACAATGTTCCACGATCAAATCAATCAGCGGAGAGAGAAGGGTGGACAAAACAAATTCGGGAATGGGAAGGTTGAATGGCCTAAGAAAGGCTGTAATTTCCCCGATAACGGTCTGCTTCTTCTGATCTCCGGATAAATTCGTGCTTTCGACTTGTGTTATAATTGATGCCAGAAGCACGACAAATTTCCAAATGGTCAACCCTGTTTTTTCAAGCTGCATTTTTCACCTCCTTACAGTCTGATGTAACCTGCCTGAGAGCAGTTGATAACAAACGGGGGTTAAACCCACACCCAAGTGGCCGCTTGGGTGTGGGAGGATTTTTATTCCACGAGGTCTATCAGTTCAGTGGAAGAAGTATCCACCACATGGGCCTCATCGAACACGGGATAGTCAACGACTCTCCCTTCACAATACTGAGTCATGTAGGTTTCCAATTCAGCTGTTCTCGTGTTGATATCCGCTGCCGGTTCCGGAATTTTTACTGTCTTTCTCCCTACGCCGTCCGTCTTTGTAAAAACAAGGTTCAACGTTCTTGCCATAATTTCACCTCCTTATGTGATTTCAGTTTCATCAATTAGTTGATGGGGCCAAGAACCTGTGTTGCGTTAATCTCTATTCCGAAAAGAGAATAAGAGGAAAATTCCGCAAAAGCATACGCCATGTCATAGGCCTGCTGAACGGTTGTTGCCGCATTGATTGGGACATACACCCGTTTCAACACCGGTTTATCCCCAACAACACCTGTGT
>CAYYNI010000332.1:0-1894 GCA_964472765.1 uncultured Thermotogaceae bacterium
AGAACACGCCAAAAAAAGAAACGCTCACATATACGGTTATCTGAGGGGTTATGGCATGTCTGCTGATGCACATGATTACAGTGCTTCGGATCCTGAAGGTCTAGGCCCGGCACTTGCCATACGACGAGCATTGGATTGTGCGAATTTAGCACCTGATTCTATTGAATTAATTAACACGCACGGAACCGGGACCCCGGTTGGGGATAATTCTGAAGGAAAGGCCATTATGAATGTCTTTTCTAAACATAGACCTCTCATCCAATCCACCAAAACACTTATCGGACATACCATTGCTGGATCAGGTGCTATTGAAACCATAGCAGCGATTTTGCAAGCGAAAGAAGGATTTATTCATGGAATGCCAAATCTCAGTGAGCCTGATGATGATTTAAAAGACTTAAATTTTGTCTATCAGAAACAATTGCAATCAATCAACATCTTTATGAAAAATTCCTTTGGTTTTGGTGGACAAAATGCTTCGATTATTGTGGAGGTAAAGCAATGACAATAATGACTATAGAAGACATTAAAAAAATATTGCCTCATCGTTATCCTTTTCTTTTTGTAGATAGCGTGCAACAACTAAATGATGAAAGGATCATTGCCCAAAAAAATTGCACGATTAATGAACCCTTTTTTCAAGGTCATTTCCCAGAGTACCCAATAATGCCCGGAGTACTCCAAATTGAAGGACTTGCTCAGGTTGCCGGAATATTTATTAAAAATAAATACAAAGAAGAATTCTCCGAATCGTACATTCCTTTGTTTTTAGGAATTGATAAAGCACGATTTAAGCGAGAAATCAGGCCGGGTGATGTATTACAATATGAAATCAAATTAGACGAGAGAAGGGAATCAATATTTTTTGTTTCGGGTAAAATTACTTGTGATGAAAAGTTATGTGCAAAAGCCAGACTAATGTTAGGATTTAAGGAAGAATAAATATCATTCGAAAGGAGTTATCTATGACAAAGGAAGAAATATTCGACAAAGTAAAAGAAACCTTGATTGAAAACTTAGATTTAGAAAATCCTCAAATTTCATTGGAATCAAATTTACAAGAGGATTTGGACGCCACTTCGTTGGAATTGGTAGACTTAGCCATGGATTTGGAAAAAGCTCTGAATACAAGAATTGAACTGGAAGAGCTCACCGATATTGCGACTGTAGGAGATGTGGTTGAGCTCATTTTGAACAAACACAACTCATAAAGACCCTTAACGGGGTCTTTTTTTATGACGTAAAATCTTTATTCAACAAAATAATGAAGATAATTGCATTTATCATCTTTTCTTTGTTTTTTTTTGAAAAAAATATCTATCAATATTCTTACAATATTCTTATTCGATTATGTTTAGTATTTCTATGAAAAAGCACATAATATTCTTTTGAAAAGAATGGTATTTATTGTAAAATATCGTGGTGATCATTTATCTCAAAGAGGAGGAATCCGAAATAAGAAAGGTCAAACAACCCAAGAAAAGGATCCAAGCCAGAAATTATGAAGGCATCTTATTTCTTGCAATATTTTTATTCATTTTGATCCCCATGCTATCCGTTATGGGAACAGCCAATTTTTTTCAAACAATGATGCTAACCGCTCACGATTTACTTATCAACACCGTTTTCTTTTTAATGGCCGTTGCCGTTTTGACTGGTGCAGTTTCCGGCATGTTTTCTGAATTTGGTGTGATCCACATACTCGATAAACTGTTAAAATTTCTCATGAAACCCTTATTCAACCTTCCAGGGATCGCTGTGGTAGGAGTTATCACAACCTATTTTTCTGATAATCCCGCCATTATCAGTTTGACAAAAGACAGGAATTTTCTCAGGTTCTTTCGTAAATGGCAATTACCACTTTTATGCAACCTGGGTACATCCTTTGGGATGG
>CAYYNI010000333.1:0-1881 GCA_964472765.1 uncultured Thermotogaceae bacterium
TCTTGTCTGTATTTATACAGCTTTAACAGTTTCATGGTACCACCTCCCATGTTTATTTGATTATATCACAAACATAACAATTGAATAAAACCTATCGGCCTTTAACAACAGAACGGTCATTGAATAATACCTTGCTGAAAGGAAACCGATGAATTGAGAAAAATAACAATGATACGCTTTATGAAATGAAAGCTTCTTTTACTAATCAAGATGACGATCATAGCTGTTTTCAAAACTGCTATAACAAAACAACAGTGATATCTCCGATAAAATCAATATCAGCAAATGATAATTTTACCAGTTCCAGCACGGCTAGAAACGAAACGATCAAATCAATCTTATCCCTTGCAGTTGAAAACAGGTCTTTGACAGATACACGCTTCTCTCGGGTCAAGAGTTCTTTTAGCAGCTTGATCCTTTCAGAGATAGAGTATTGTTCACCTGAGACCTTATAGATCTTTTCCCTTAACTTTAACTCCTCATAAGCCGATTTAAAAGCCAGAAACAATTTGTCGGGAAGTTCCTCAACATTTCTTTTTCTGATTTGCCCATCCCTTTTTACTTTGACTCTGTACAGTTTATCGGCGTTTTTTTGTTTTTCTTCCAAAAGCGCTACCACGTTTTTGACCCGTTCATATTCTTCTATCTGCTGAACCAGTTTTTCTTTTGCTTCTTTCACTTCCTGCTGAGCCGCTTCGTCTTCCGTTAACAACGCCTTTGACTTCAAAACCATCAAGGTAGATGCCATGACCATGAAATCCGATGCAATACTCACATCCAAACGCTGCATCTTCTTTACATAATCAACAAACTCGTCGGCTATTTTCGAAATCTGAATATCACGTATATCTTTTTCTTCTTTTTTGACAAGAAACAAAAGAAGATCCAGAGACCCTTCAAACTCCGGAAGGCTAAAAGTCAGTTCTTGTGAAGTATTTAATTCTTCCTGTTCAACAGTCTTTTCAGTCTGTTCATTCATCTCTGAAGGGTTCATCCCCAATCAAAAAAGTAAGTTCATAGCCTGTCTGACCTCGTGCATCGTACTCATGGCGATTTGCTGTGCCCGCTTATTAGAACTGTGAATCACATCTTCGACATAACCTTTTTTGGAATCAATCTCAACCAGTCTTTCCCACACAGGTGTTAATGTTTTTTCCATGTTTTTCAGCAACAGCTTTTTACATTGAACGCACCCGATTTGAGCTTTGGTGCACCCCTCATAAACCCATTTTTTATCTTCTTCACCAATTCCAAATGCTTTGTGATAAGACCATACCGGACAGATGTCAGGGTTGCCGGGATCTGTTTTTCTCATTCTGGATGGATCGGTGATCATGGGCATGATGGCATTTTTCAGTTCTTCCGGTGTTGACTCGATGTTGATAATATTCCCATAGCTTTTCGACATCTTTCTCCCATCAGTACCCGGTAATTTTGGGGTATGGGAAAGCTTTGATTCGGGTTCCGGGAAAACTTCGCAATTGTATGTATAATTAAATTTTCTGGCTATTTCTCTGGTTAATTCCACATGACTTAATTGGTCTTCTCCCACCGGAACCGCTTCTCCTTTATAAATCAAGATATCAGCAGCCTGTAATATCGGATAGGTCAGAAAACCCGCATTTGCCAGTGACTGATTTCCCTCCATTTGCAGTTTTTGCTCTTTGTAGGTGGGAACACGTTCGAGGCGTGATACGGATGTGAGCATAGAAAACAACAATTGCAGTTCAGCATGTTCTTTAATGGCGGATTGGACAAACAACACCGATTTTTCTGGGTCCAAGCCGGAAGCTATGAACATCCTGATTAAGTCTTTTGAATACTCCGCCAAGTGTTGTGTTTCATCGTATCCCGTTGTCAGGGCATGCCAATCGGCGACAA
>CAYYNI010000334.1:0-1875 GCA_964472765.1 uncultured Thermotogaceae bacterium
ACTTTCAGAATAATAAAGAATTGCTGAAGCGTGTAATAGAAACAGAAATTGATGTGTCCTATGAAAAGGAGGACTACATTATTAATGGCAAGGTTGATCTTTTATTAGGAAAAGATGATAAGCTTGAAGTTTTGGATTTTAAAAGCCAGCCACGTCCTGTGAAGAATGATGCTGTTTTGGAGAAATATCGCTATCAACTTCATGTGTATGCACATATTCTGAAAGAACGCTACCAAAAAGACCCTGAAAGATTATACATTTACTGGACAGCCGAAGACAACCGTAAAGATGCACTGATGGAAATTAATTATGATGAAAAATTGGTTGAAGCTGCAGGAAAACACTTTGATACGGTAGCAAAATGTATTATAAACAAAGATTTTGAAATTAAAACCAAACCCGATAAAACAAAAGTGTGTAAGGAATGTGACTTCAAACACTTTTGCAGAGTAGAAACTAAATAAAGTAACAATATGAGCAAAATTGAAATCCAAAAAACCGAACTCGTTTGGCGTGGCAAATACGATGACGAAGGCAAATTAGTGCCCGTTGAAAAACCCGGTCCCTTCCCTTTTCAGATCGTGGAAAGTATTAACGAACCACGGGTTGAAAAAGGTGATGAAGCGCCAAAACAAACCACTTTGTTTGATACATGGAAAGGTGATGAAGGCAGCACCTTTGAAGACGGCTGGAAAAACAAACTCATCTGGGGTGACAACAAGTTTGTGATGAGCTCCCTGCTCGAAAAATTTGCCGGAAAAATTGACCTAATTTATATTGACCCGCCTTTTGCGACAGGGGCGGATTTTACAATTGATGTTGCAGTTGGAGACAAAAAGCAAACCATTCATAAAGAACATTCAATAATTGAAGAAAAGGCTTATAGGGATACTTGGGGTCAGGGTACAGATTCTTTCTTGAATATGATGTATGAAAGATTAAGTCTAATAAAAGATCTGTTATCTTCAAAAGGGGTACTCTGCGTTCATTTAGATTATAGAATGGCTCCTATGGTTAAATTAATGCTTGATGAATTACTTGGAAGTGAATTGTTCATAAATGAAATTATTTGGCATTACAGGAGATGGAGTAATGTTGCACAGAATTTTCAAAAGATGCATGATAATTTATTATTATTTTCTTGTAGTCCAAAATATACATTTAATCTTCAATATCAAAACTATGCTAATCCAGAATGGATAGAGGATACTGTAAGAGGTTTTGTTGATGGCAAACTTGTTAGATTAAAAGACGATGATGGAAATTATATTAAACGTGAGAATGAGAATAAAGGTGTCCCTATGCATGATGTATGGGAAGATATAAACTTCATAGCTCCTACTGCTTCCGAAAGATTAGATTATCCTACCCAAAAGCCGGAAGCACTTGTTTCTCGAATTATAAATTCTTGCAGTAATGAAGGTGATCTTGTTGCTGATTTTTTCAATGGTTCTGGTACAACTGTTTCAGCAGCAGAAAAACTTAATAGAAGATGGTTAGGCGTTGATTTAGGAAGATATTCAATACACACAACAAGGAAAAGGCTTTTAGAAATTGAACACAGTAAAAGCTTAACTGATGAGGGGAAAAAATATGGCAAAAAAGTTCGTCCTTTTGAGATTCTAAATCTTGGGAAATACGAACGTCAGTTCTGGCAGGTAAAAGCATTTGGCAAAAAAGATGAGAAACAGGCAATGTATGAATACTTGGCTTTCATCCTCAAACTTTATGGTGCAGAACCCATTGCCGGTTCCTCGCATATACACGGCAAAAAAGGCAATGCGCTGGTGTATATTGGTGCGGTGGATGCACCTGTAACTATACAGGAAGTAACAGATGCTCTGAAGGATACCAAAGATATGGGCCAAAAAGAAC
>CAYYNI010000335.1:0-1873 GCA_964472765.1 uncultured Thermotogaceae bacterium
TATGAAAGATAAAACGATAACGGTAAGAATCGATGATGAAACCAATCAGGTGATCAACGATATGTCACATATTTTGTCAAAAACGAAGAAGGACATCTTAAAAGATGCGGTGTATCAATATCGTAAAATCATGTTTTTCAAACAGGTGAATGATGAGTACGCTGAACTTCAAAACCACGAAGAAAAATGGGAGGAAGAACAGCAAGAACGTAAAGAATGGGATGCAACCGTCGGTGATGGCATTGACGGATAAAATTCCCCACCGTGGTGATATCTGGCTCGTTGATCTCAATCCGGGAATCGGGCATGAACAGAAGGGCAAACGTCCGGCATTGATTATCTCTGATGATTTTTTCAATGAGACCCGAGCCGGCATGGTCATTGTTTTGCCCATTACCTCCAAAGACAAGGGCATTTCTTTGCACGTGCCGTTGACCCCGGAAAAAACAGGGCTGGATGTAAACAGTTACGTTAAAACCGAAGATATCCGAGCCATTTCCAAAGAAAGACTTTATAAACAGATTGGGAAAGTAGACTCGCCCATCATGGACAAAATTGGCGGGATTCTTAAAATGCTATTGGGCTTTTGATTCAAACGCTTAAACCAATAATTCTGTATTAATTCACTGATTAAAACATTTGAAAGGATATCTGCAGGTGTGTTCACTTTTTCCCTCTGGTTTTAAAACCGATACGTCGCAATAGAAGTATTCGCAGGCCTTGGGGTTTGGCCTATTATAAAACAGGGTAGAATGGTGGGATTATGGATTCAATTAAAAAGAATTGGTGCAGGTGTTGATGTTGCAGGTGTTACGGGGTGTTGCGGGAATTACCAATTACTGTTGTTACGGTTGGAACGATATTTCAAATGAAACAGTTGGTGCGGTTGAAGCTTTAATCCATGTTGATCTTAGTGCTTTTTATGTGGCAGCAAATAAACGATATCGCCGTCATCATCTGAATTTAAACCTGTGAAACGGTCAGCCAAATCTTGTGGAACGATAATTGTATGAATATTTGCTTTAACCATCACTCGACCGGTTACTTCCGGTAAAATGCCTAAGATTGGATGGCGAAACAATAAATGTGGGAGTTCTTTTATGATTCTGTTCAGAGTACATTGGAGATGAAATTCATTTTTACTGGTGGCAATGGCTTTATCGATTTGTTTTGCAATTTCTTCGCCCAATTGTTCCCGCCTGGAACGCCTCTTCCAGGAATCCTTGGTTTTCCGCCAATACTTGCCCTCTTTTGTATAACCGGCAAACTCGATCAACGATTCCATGGGGTAAATCACTTTATCCAAATTTTTATTACCCGTCGCACTTCTCGCTGCTATGGTGTGGCCTCTGTTCTTCAATACTTTTTCAGTGAATTGGATCAAAAAGCTCCAACGAAGGTCTTCCAACGTTTTCATCATACTTTCATAAAGATGAGTTGTCGGGTTTTTGATGAAATTACCCAACATTGAAAGAAATCTGAGCATAAACTTCAAATTGGCCGATTCAATCATATACGTGCCATCATCGGTGAGCATAACAGGGCTGGGAAATACAACCTTCAATGTTTGCCAAGGCAGATTAATTTCTACGCCATGTGTGCAGATATCGTAGACCATTTCTGCCCTGATAAGCGTTCCTGCATCTTCAAAATCACCTTTTTCATCCAACGCTTGCGCAATATCCGCAATGTCTTTACCGAAATACCCGGTCATGATTAGATAATCCCCGAACCAAACGTTGTTGAATGCTTTTTTCCATTTTGAATCCTTTAATTGTGACTGAATTTCTTCCGGGAATTTGATTTTTGACAGTTCATCGGCCGGTGGAACCTTTAATTTTTCCAAGGCCTGATATCCTTTAGCACAAGAAAA
>CAYYNI010000336.1:0-1861 GCA_964472765.1 uncultured Thermotogaceae bacterium
CTTTGTTGATTCGCTTCAACGGGTCAATTAAATAATTGTTTTCAGCTATTACCGGACCTGCTGTATTAAAAAACTTCTCCATCACGTTCACTTCCTTTTATGACTCTTGTCTCAATTCTAACACTTTAACAGACCAATATCCAAGATCAGAATTTTGGCTCTTGCTCTCAGTTCTCCGTTGGTCCCCCCCGAAGCGGATTGATCCAACCTATTCGCCGGTGAAGTTTGGCTATAAAAATATGACAGCCGGGACCAGTCATATGGTAAAGACTCTGGAAGAGACGGAATACCCAGGTATCTATAAGAGTACATATGAGGAAAAAGATGCTGAATCTATTGAAGATAGTGTCAAGTCAGATGCAAATAGTGAAGACAGAGCCGCAAACAACCCCCTTAAATCCTACATTCCCGCCAACTCATAACGAGGAAGGAGGAGAAACCCCCAAATCCACATAAAGCTGCTTTTGTTTTTCAAGGATTTCCCCAACCCTTAAGGCATGACCCGGATGTTCAAAACATTCGATGATATCTAGCTTGTCAATTACACCCTGAAGGGTATAATCATTAAACAAGCCCTTTTCCTGCATCTGCTTTTTGATATAAGACAGATAGATCAGGGCTACAAACTCAACGAACAACTTCCCCCTTAAACTCCGTTTACTGGAAACCAAGGTTCTTCTCATATTCAATCGTTCCTTAAG
The DNA here is from genome assembly GCA_964472765.1 of uncultured Thermotogaceae bacterium. Classification (GTDB taxonomy): domain Bacteria; phylum Thermotogota; class Thermotogae; order MWEM01; family MWEM01; genus JASUTC01. Next base: position 702 of record CAYYNI010000336.1, read on the forward strand.
ATTCCCGAACCCTTTTTCCACAATATCTTTGTTGCGATAGAAACTTCAAATGATCGTGATACAGAGCGTTGATGTTAGTCTCTGAGTCAAATCCTCGGTCCATGACCAGCTTCACTTTTGTAAAGCCCAGATCTTTCAAATCCGCCAGAAGGTTGCGAAGGGTTTTTGAGTCCGGTATGTTCCCGGCAAGTTGCCGATAATAAAAGGGTAATCCTGATGATTCTCCAAAGACCATGGCCAAATTGAGCTGTGGTAATCGATCATTTTCTTTGTTTTTGCCGTATTGTACCTGTCTTAACGTTTGAGAATAACTGGAAATCGTGGTGATATCATAGGCCCAATATTCCTTTTCAATTCTTCTTTCCCCTTGCAAGGTGAAAAACTGTTCTTTCACTTCTTCTGTGATGGCTGCAAACAAATCACTGCTGCGTTGAGAGGTGAGGTTTTTACCATAGGGATGTGGATGCAAACGATGCCATTTCTCGAATCGTATGAGTGAATGGTTGTCTTCCATAATGAGATAATAGACGACCGATAATAGCTGGCGATAATGATTTGGAAAACATTGTTTGAGATCCGCTGTGATTCCAAGCTTTTTCCCTATGGCATCCAACAAATAAATCGCACCGTAAAAACTTCGCTTAACCGATACGGTAGGGACAGGTCCGCATTTCTTTGCTTGTTCGCCTTCTTCTGTCGTTTTGTTTTTCTTCCTGCGGCCATCCGTTGGAACAATTTGGCCACTCTTTTCATCCACACGTCCAATCAGTTTTCTTTTAGACCGGGATTGTTGCTTGTCTTTGTCCCACCTGGATTTTGATTCATAGGCATAGGTGATATCGGATCGTTTGTCTTTCTGAAAAACTACCGCCATTATTTTCACCGCCCTCGTTAGGTGTTCAAGGGAATTTAGGATAAATGGAGAAAAAATCAGGGCTATAAAAAAAGGGGTAAAGTTGCGAAAACCTGATGAAATAACAGAACCGGAGTGGCTTGAAATCCTTCAAGATAAAGACTTATGTAAACCGATTATTCTTTTACTATTTCAAACGATTCTTGATTTAGGTTGAATTTTTTCCTTATCTGCTGACTGCATCAAAGAAGCAGTCTTTGTTTTTCTCTAATAATTCTTCTCTAAGTTTCTGATTGAATAATCGTTT
>CAYYNI010000337.1:0-1849 GCA_964472765.1 uncultured Thermotogaceae bacterium
AAAACGAACAAGTGTCAGAAACCAATTATAATTATTCCATTAAAGCCAACACTTTAGTCACTGAAATACAATCAATCTACAAAGAATACGAACAAAACACCACTTCGAAGAACAACATTTAAACACTTCATTTTTATAAACAAACGAAAAAGCCTCTGCATCTGCAGAGGCTTTTGAGTAATAATTTAACATCCCCGTTTTCATCTCATCAATTCAAGAAAGTCTTTTTTGGCTAATCGAGTCTTCGTCTCATCGTGTCGGTTCATTTTATCGGGTTAGTAGATCGCTCTTGTTTCATCTGTCCGTTTCATTCATCTACAACATTATTCTATTACATGGACTACAGTTCAAGTCAACCTGCATTTTATCTGAAATGTTGTAAATTTATTTTAAAAAGTGGAGTATAGTCCACGTTTATATTCGTTATTTTCAAACTTTGTATGATTCTGTTGTAGAACAACCCTCAATTGACTTCCTTCGTTAGCCGATGAAGGGTGTCTTTGTGCGAAGCTGTTTGTTATTCATATCTTAGAGCTTCCAACGGACTGAGTTTTGATGCCTTTGAAGCAGGGTATATGCCAAAAAAGAGGCCGATGAGTGAAGCTGTTCCAAAGGCAATGATGATGGAGTCCCATGTCACCTGCGTTTTTAACTCATAAGCAGAAGCGGCTATCTCCACCGCTTTTGAAAGGGCTGTGCCCAGAAGAATCCCTAACAAACCGGCAATAAAAGTAATCATAACACTTTCAATAAGAAACTCCATTAAGATCCTTTTTCTGGTTGCTCCTAATGCCTTTTTGATTCCAATTTCCCTGGTCCTTTCCGAAACAGAAACCAACATGATGTTCATGATGCCGATTCCTCCGACCAATAGTGAGATTGCTGCTATGGAACCCAAAAAGAGGTTCATGATACCGGTCACTTCTGAAACTGCCCCCAGGATTGAATCCTGGCTGGTGATACTGTATTTTGTACTATCATGGAGCCGCATATAAAGGACTTGATCGATCTCCAAATGAGCTCTTTCAGATACTTCAGGGCTAATGGCCGAAGCCAGAATAGTCGAAACGGAGCCCCTCGTATTCACAATACGCCCTTCCGCTGTTGTAAAGGGTATAATCAGCATTTTATCAGGATTGTACATCAATTTACTACCGGTTTGAACAAGTGTCCCGACAATTTGAATGGGGATGGTCTTATTGGTGTTGCCGACTGATACGGTCATATAAACTGTTTTTCCCAACGCATTCTCAGGACCAAACAGATCACTGGCAATATCCTTACCAATCACACCCACTTTGGCATAGTCATCAATATCTTCTTGATTGATCTTTCTGCCGCTTTCAAGGTCAAGATCCAAGATTTGAAAAAAATCGGGGTAAATGGCGTAGATTTGAGACGAGGTATTGTTTGTACCATACTTCAGAGAAAATCGTTGTTGGATTAGAGGACTGACCCCTTTAATACTGGGACAAAGCATCCCGATATTCTCCACATCTTTTTTGGTCAACACATCGGAGAGGTTGATATAGGCCCTGCCGCCACTTCCCCCGGAATACCCTGGGGAAATCATGAACACATTTGAACCCAGAGAAGAAATCCGCTCGGTGATACTGGCGGTAGCACCTTGACCGATAGAAACAACGGCTATCATGGCCGTCACACCGATGATAATACCCAACATGGATAAAAAGGTGCGAAGTTTGTTGGCATATAGGGATCGTAAGGATTCGATAAACAGTTCCATTATTTCTTCCTTTCTATCTTTTCTATCTGTCCATCTAAAATGTGAACAACGGTATTTCCCTGATGAATCATCTCGGGATCATGCGTCACCACAATGATGGTT
>CAYYNI010000338.1:0-1811 GCA_964472765.1 uncultured Thermotogaceae bacterium
GTGGACATCATTCCCTTAGAAGTGATCGTTAGAAATGAAGCCGCCGGAAGCATGGCCAAACGTTATGGTTTGGAAGAAGGGACCCCTTTAAAAGTAACGGTACTTGAGATCAGCTATAAGCGTGACGATTTGGGAGACCCGCTGATGAACGACTATCATGCTGTGGCAATGGGAATCACAACCTTCGATGAGTTAAAGGCGATGTACGCTGTGGCAAGCAAAGTGAATGATTTGTTGAAGGCATTCTTCATCAAACTGGGGATCAAGGTCGTGGACTTCAAACTTGAGTTTGGCAAACAGAACGGTGAAATCTTCCTGGCGGATGAAATTTCCCCCGACACTTGCAGATTTTGGGATGTTCAAACCGGCAAGAAACTGGATAAGGATGTTTTTAGAAGAAATCTTGGTAACCTGACCGACACTTATCAAGAATTGCTTGAGCGCCTGGAAAAGGGAAAGGATATATGAGCGGAAATAACCGGATTATTTGCGAGGCGGATGAAGACAAATTCCGAGAAGAATGCGGTGTTTTCGGATTTTTAGACATGTCCGGACAAAGTACAGATGCTTCTCTGATGGCTTATTACGGCCTGTTCGCCCTACAACACAGGGGTCAGGAAAGTTGTGGAATTGCCTTCTCCAATGGTGAGCAGGTGGAATTCAAGAAAGATATGGGGCTGGTATCGGAAGTCTTTTCTCGACATGCGTTGGATCAAATGGTCGGCTTTGCAGCCATCGGCCATGTCAGATATTCCACAAAGGGAGACAGCAAACGGATTAACGCTCAACCCATCAGTGTGAATTACAAACTGGGAACGATCGCCGTTGCCCATAACGGAACCTTGGTCAACGCAGAGGTTGTCCGAGAGTTGTTGGAGGATGGCGGGGTGGTCTTTCAAACGGATTCGGACTCCGAAGTGATCTTGAACCTGATTGCCAGAAGTGCTAAAAGAGGCTTTCAAACAGCTGTAAAAGAGGCGATGCAGGCGGTCAAAGGATCTTACGCCATTGTCATGCTTACTGAGAATTCTCTGATTGGGGCAAGGGATCCTTATGGGATCAGACCCCTTTGTTTGGGGAAAAAGGGCGATGCCTATCTGTTGTCTTCAGAAAGTTGTGCCTTTGACAGTGTTGGTGCAGAATATATCAGAGATGTGAAGCCCGGTGAGATTGTCATGATCACAAAAGAGGGCATACAGTCCATCCATGAAGTAGAGCAGACGATTACCTCTACTTGTGCCTTTGAATACATCTACTTTGCAAGGCCGGATAGTAAAATGGATGGCATTGATATTTATAAGGCCAGGGAACGGGCAGGGGAGATTTTGGCCAATAAGCATCCTGTTGAGGCGGATGTCGTCACGGGTGTTCCCGATTCTGGGATTCCATCGGCAGTGGGTTATTCAAGGGCATCGGGTATTCCCTATGAAATCGGTCTGGTAAAAAACAAATACATCGGCAGGACTTTTATAGCCCCAACCCAGGAATTAAGAGAACATTCTGTACATGTGAAGATGAATGCCCTCAAGGCGAACGTTCAGGGCAAACGTATCGTTCTTATCGATGATTCCATTGTCAGAGGAACCACCAGTAAACGGTTGATTACGCTGTTAAAAGAAGCGGGTGCAAAAGAAGTTCATTTGAGAATCTCCTCCCCTCAAGTCCAATACCCCTGTTATTTTGGAATTGATACGCCGTATCGGAGTGATCTCATGGCTTCACACAATTCCATCGAACAAATGAAACAGTTAATTGGGGCGGACAGTCTTGAATTTCTCTCTACGGATGAACTGATTGAATCGTTAGGCGGG
>CAYYNI010000339.1:0-1806 GCA_964472765.1 uncultured Thermotogaceae bacterium
TATAGTCTTTTTTTATAGCATTAACATGCTTGGTTTTTCGTTCAAGCTTAATCAAACGATCTGATCTGTTATAAACACGTATTCTAAACTTCTTCCTGCGAATAACCCCTGCCAGTTTATCTTCAAAAGCGCTATTTGCATAATCATCAAAATAAAGGCTGCTCACGGTATATTTTCCGTTTGTTCGTGCATAATGATCATATTGGCAAATCAAACGCAACCGGTTTTCTATCACTTTCTGCTGTTGTCTGTTGATGAGATACTTTAATTCTTTTCGATACATAAGCAACACCTTAATGATGTCGCTGCATAAACAACAAGTTTTTATGCAGCGACAAAAGATAAAATCTCTATTTCTCTTTTTTTCCTTCTTTCATGAGTTCAATTAATTCTTCAACGGTGATTCCCATAGATTCAGCCTTACTTTCCAATTCCTCTTCAGAATAAGTGTAGTCGGATTTGTCAGTGTCCCATTCTTTTTCCTCACCTGTCTTTCCTTCTTTCATGAGTTCTTTTAATTCTTCAACCGAAATCCCCATGGATTCAGCTTTGCTCTCAAATTCTTCTAACATTTGTTCTTTCATAAGCTCTTTTAATTCTTCAACGGTGATCCCCATGGATTCAGCTTTGCTTTCAAAATCCTCTTCAGAATAAGTGTAGTCGGATTTGTCACCATCCCATTCTTTTGCTTCATTCGTCTTTGTCCCTTCAAGCTCCCTCCTCATTGTCTCCGGAAATTGATTTGCACAACTGGAAAAAATCACACCAATCACTAATAACACAAGTAAAACACTCCATTTCTTCATACTGTTCACCTCGCATAAGTTTCATCTCTCGATGTGTCATGATGATAACAAGCGGATATGGGATTTTAATGTGAAAAATGTGGCAAATCTATGGCAGTTTTTCAGAGGGGAAGTTGAATGCGGTAAATGGCTCCCAGGGAAGGATCATTTTCTAAGGAAAGGGTTCCCTGATGGCCTTCAATTACACGTTTGACAATGGACAGGCCGATTCCGGTTCCGTCCTTTTCTCCGATGTAATCTCTGGAAAAGGCGTTTTGTAGAATTTCATCACTGAAGCCGGGGCCATTAACTTGAATCGTTACGCAAACCGTTGATTTCTTTTTTTCAACCTTGATAATGATTAAGTCGGAAGTGTATTTAATGCAGTTGGTCAGTATATTCACAAAGGCCTTGAGGAGTTTTTGCCGGTTCCCATGAAAAAAGATGTCGGTTACCGGTGTAAAGTCCACGTCAATCTCATCCAGGATGATCAGGCTTTCAACGTTATTCAATGATTCGATGATCAGACCGTTTATCTCAAGTGGTTCAAACTTGAAGGACTCTTTGACCGTATCCAGCTTACTGAGAAAAATCACATTTTCCAATTGCTTTTTCAGCTCCTGGCATTCTTCAATGATTTTATCCAGGGTTTGATCTTTGTCTTTAAACAGGTCTGTTTTCATCCCCTGTGCGTAGCCACTGATAACGGTCAAGGGTGTTTTGATGTCATGGGAGACGGTTTCGTAGAATTTTTTTTGTTCGATATCCCTGTCTTCCAGGGATTGAGCCATCGTATTGATGGCGTTTCCCAAGACTTCAAACTCATCTGCTGTTTTTAAATGAATTTTTTCATTAAATTGCTTGCGGGCGATTTTTTCTGTTGCTTGGATGAGCCGATTGATGGGTTTGATAATCATTTTCCCATAATAACTTGTCAAAACAATCAACAGAAGGGTAATCAGGCTGATGACGATGATTAAAATGATCAGGATACTGTTTCTGATCTGGACGATCTGTCGTC
>CAYYNI010000340.1:0-1805 GCA_964472765.1 uncultured Thermotogaceae bacterium
CATCTATCATGTGATCCTTCGGGGAATTAACAAACAAATTATCTTTGAAGATGATGAAGATCATGAAATGTTTTTAAAGACACTCAGACAATACAAAACCCAAAGTCAATATAAACTTTTAGCGTATTGCTTAATGGGAAATCATGTCCATTTACTTTTAAAAACAGAAAAAGAAGAACTAGGCCAGATCTTCCGAAGAATTGGAGCCAGTTATGTTTACTGGTACAACCATAAATATAATCGAACGGGACATCTATTTCAAGATCGCTATAAAAGTGAAGTCGTTGAAACAGATGCTTATTTGTTTGCTGTTTTACGCTATATTCATCAGAATCCTTTAAAGGCTGGAATAGTTAAAAAACTTGAAGAATATACTTGGAGCAGTTTTGTGGAATATTTGGGATTGATGAATGAACAATATGTAGATAAGGATTTGATACTGAACCTATTCAATGAAAACCGGTCTAAAGCCATCGATGACTTTAAAGTTTTTAACGAAATCAATACTGACGATGATTGCCTTGACATTAGAGAAAAAAAATCAATAAGTGACAAAGAAGCTATCAAACTGATCAAGAAAAAATATGCGGTTGCAACCTGCGGAGAGTTGAACCGTTTTGACGGTAAAAAAAGAACAAGGTGCCTCAAATTTCTTCTGAAAAAAGGACTTTCAGAACGACAAATTTCAAGAATCACAGGCATTAGTCGGTATGTCATCCGTAAAGGTTAGTTTTTTAGAGTTTATTATCTACCACTAACACCTGTTCTATCCATTTAGAAATTGTTGAACAAAAACGAACTAACCAGAAGAACCGTCCCCCTCTGCTTTTGGGCGAAATAACTCCCTATAGCTCTTGTTTTCGTAGTTTTTCAAACGATTTCAAAAATCACTTTCTTCTCATTGAGAAAAACATCTCTTAACCTCAACATTTTAGCCGTTTTATCCGCTTTTTCCTCTCAATTTTCTAACAAAAACCTAACGCCTTTTCATATTTTTGCGGTAACTCACCTTTTGGTGTTGTCTAAAACTAACCACTCATGGATGCCAGGGTCTTCATGGTTTCTTGAAGCCCGAAAATTCCTTCGTCCAGCTTTATTGACAACGGTGAGCTTTTTTCTTTTCTGTTGCCCGGAGTCGTTTGTGTCCAAACGCTCGAATATTGTTTGCCCCCTGCATTTTTTGATGATCTTTTGGCTCAGAAATCCGATGTTGGCGTTTTACGTTTTCTGAGGTCTTGGCTATCTTATTAAAAGAAATGGTGTTCATGACGGTTGCACAGCGTCTCACGCTTTAGGGACGGTCCAAACTACCATTCAATCTGTTCTTTAAACAATTAATGACCTCGATCTATGAATGTCTTCCAACATCTTTTTCTCGTCATAGCCGGTTCCGTTTTTTAACATGGCATAAAACACTCGGATGAGTTTACAGCTGATTGCTATCACGGCTTTCATTTTAATCAGCGGCTTTTTTCGCTCTATTGTATAATAGTCGTAGATTTGTCTGAATCCTTTATTGGTACTAATGAGAACAATCGCCGCTTTGTAGAGGATGGTTTTTAGGAGTTTGCGGCCCATTTTGCTGCTTCTTTCTTTTCCATGCGTTTTCCCGGATTCTTTCGAGGTGATCGCATAGCCGGCTAGTTTTTGGATCTGTTTGGGACTCTTGTAATGGCGGATATCGCCTATTTCGGATAAAAAGGTTCCCGCAATAATGGGCCCGATTCCTTTGATACTCATCAGCAGCTGAGCTTCGGATAGTTGTTCCAGTAGTCGTTTGATTTTTTCTTCGATTTCTTGCAGTT
>CAYYNI010000341.1:0-1804 GCA_964472765.1 uncultured Thermotogaceae bacterium
ATTAAAGAATAAGCTTCATAGTTTGCTAGATAAAGGGACAAGAGGAAAAATTCTAACTTCCATTAAAAGACAAATTCGCCAGATAAATTCTGAAATTATATTGCTTGAGCAGGAATTGGAGAAAATAGTAAAACTACATGAACAAGAATTATTATCGAATTTAACATCTATTCCAGGAATAGGAAGGAAAACAGCTATTATGCTTATTGTATGTACAAATGGGTTTAAAACTTTTGAAAATGCCAGACAGTTATCGGCTTTCTTTGGTTTGTCACCAGTAATAACTGCTTCAGGTTCAAGTGTCCGCGGAAAATCAAGAATATCTAAAAAGGGAAATCCCTCGGTAAGAAATCATTTATTTATGTGCAGTTTTACTGCTTATACTAAAAATCCACAATGTAAGGCGCTGTATGATCGGATAGTCGCAAAAGGAAAATCAAAGAAACTTGCATTAATAGCTGTTACAAACAAACTTTTATCTCAATCATTGGCTATTGCAAAATCAGGTGTTAGATACGATCCAAACTTTAGATCAGTTCCGGTCTTTAAATAATTTTTCTTTTTGAATCGGCCTCCAAAAATTTTTAGGCTGTTCGAAAAGAAAAATTATATTTCTTTCTTGGTTTTTGTCTTAGTTCTTTGTTGCCTGTAGTAGTCTTTTATCCAATAGATATATTAAGATTTTTACCTAAACCTAATTCAATTAATTTATAAAATGTCGATAACTGAATGTCGCTTTGTCCACGCTCAATTCTTGAAATATAACTTTTCTTTGTCCCGATTTTTTGAGCAAGTTCCTCTTGGGTCAATTTTGCTTCTTGTCTAGCTTCTTTCAGCATTTCTCCAATCCTAAAGGCTAGTGAGTCAGAATCGAATTTATCTCTAACTGGATTTCCTTTTTGTCCATATTTATCAATCAAAAGGTCTTCAAAATCTGTTACATTTTTCATTTCATTTTCCTCCATATTTTTCAATCAAATATTCCTTTTTAAGTTTTTCTGCTAATATTATTTCTTTTGCTGGTGTTTTTTGAGTTTTTTTCAAAAAACAATTTGTCAAAACGACTAAATTCCCATCGTCCATGAAACAAAGAATTCTTATACTTTTAAAAGTTGTAATCACTCTGATTTCATATATTCCGTCCGTATTAGTCAGCAGTTTAAAGAACTTTTTAGGAACTTGCTTTTCAAATCTTATCAAATCAAGTACAAATTCAATTTTCCTTTGAATTTTATTGTCTTGAGATTTATAAAACTTTACAAAGTTTTCTTTGTAAGCAATAATTTTTCTAATCATTGCACAAAGTTAACTAATAAGTTTACAAAATACAATAATTGAATCTAGATTTTTAGTTAATTTTTTTGTCTTGATAACTATTACAGGCAACGTTTCGCATATGTGCTGTGCCGTTAAGTTTAGCTCAAAAGTAATTTAGAAAGTTGAAACATGCAAACCAAAGTTTTCGTCACGAAGAGATGAAAACAAGGCATTGCGCATGATGCACTGTTGTGCACCGTAATTCTTTTAAGTTTTTCTTTAAAATATTTATCTTCCCATGTGGGTTTGTCAATGAATTCGATCGTTTCGTACTTTTTAATTGTTAGAATGCTGTCTGTCAATGAGATTATTTGAATTTGATTAAAATAGTCACCAGTTGTTTTAATATATTTTCCGTCGTCTGATAATTTCCATTTTGATTTTCTTAAAATTTGGTCTTTTGTTTTTAATAAACAAATTCCGTTTTCTAGAAATTCATAGTATATATCTTTTGTTTTATAATAATCAAACAGTATTAATGGGACTG
>CAYYNI010000342.1:0-1792 GCA_964472765.1 uncultured Thermotogaceae bacterium
GGGTATCCAATCCCCCCCGTGATGCATAAATGGCAGCTGTTAAACCGGCAGGCCCGCCACCGATAATGACCATGTCATACATCTCTTTAATTTGTGAGGAAGCGGATGAATCACCCAAATCAAAAAACACCAATTCTATCACCCCATTATGGACGTTATAATACTTTTAAAACCTCTTCAAGATATTCCCTTTCAGGGAAAGCACCTACAAAGGAATTTGCTCCATCATTGATGACCATTTGCGGGACGGAGGAAACGCCATATTTCGCAGATAATTCCGGAAATTCTGATGCTTCAACCATTTCGCCTTTAATAAATTCCGGATTGATCATGGAGAAGAAATGGGCGGTTAAAACTGCTTTTGGGCAGTATGGACAAGTTGGAGTCACAAATGCTTGAATTTTTACGGGTTTGTTGATTGCCTTCAGTTTTTCAACGATGTCTTGACTTACCGGTGGGTTTGCGCCATTTGAAATAATGACGATGTCTTCAAGCAAAGTGGCAAATTCGTGACCAAAGGGAGCCCCGTGAAAGATCACGTTATAGTGCTTTGAGTCTTTATCCAAAATAACAAACCCTGGCAAGTACTCCACCCCATATTTTTTTGCCAGTTCTTTATCTTGTTCGTAAATGTGTTCTTCTATTTCAAGTTTCCCGTCTGAAAGGGTGGCAACTTCTTGTAATACCTCTTTTGTCAGATTGCAATAATGGCATTTAGACTCATCTTGAGTAAGGAATAATATAATTTTAACGTTATCCTTCATTTCCTCTGCCAGTCTGTCCTTTATCTGTGCTTGATCTTTCTTCTTCAATAATCCCATCTTTAAACCTCCAATAAATATATTTTTTATACCCCCTGAGGGTATTCAAGTTTAGTTGACGTGAAATTTTAAAAATTATTCCAACATATCTTAAAGAGACCCTATTACGGGCTCTAATGGATCTTATTCTTTATTTTTGGATTCATTGGGGTTTGTTTTGTTGAACATCTCCCCTATGGCACCGATGCTTCCTAAGATTCCTGATGTTTCCATAGGAAGGAATATTTTGGATGCCTGACCGTTGGCAATATCCTTGAGGGCTTCAAGGTATTTGATGGCGATGACGTCGTCGGTAGCGTTTCCTTTGTGAATGGATTCAAAAACTTTATAAATAGCCTCCGCTTGTCCTTCTGCCTCAGTACTCAATTGAAATTTACGCGCTTGAGCTTCCAATCTCACTGCTTCCGCTTTTCCCTGAGCATCCAAAATCCAAGCCTGTTTTTTACCTTCAGCTTTCGTGATTTCTGATTCCTTGATCCCTTGGGCTTCTAAAATAACGGCACGCTTGACTCTTTCGGATTTCATCTGCCTGCTCATGGCATCTGTAATATCTTGAGGGGGATCAATTCGCTTGATTTCAACCCTGGAGACTTTGACACCCCAGTTGTCCGTGGCATCATCCAATACCTCTCTTAATCTAGTGTTGATCATTTCCCTGGAAGTCAGGGTTTGATCCAGTTCCAATTCACCGATGACATTTCTGAGGTTTGTTTGTGCGAGTTTGATCGCCGCATCCTGGAACATAGAAATGTTGTAAAGAACCATATAGGCGTCTGTTACCTGATAATATATGATGGCGTCGACCGATACCACCACGTTGTCGTTGGTAATGACTTCTTGAGGGGGTACATCGATAACCTGTTCACGCATGTCCACTTTCGTCATTCTTTCAAATAAAGGGATAATGAACTGAATGCCCGCTTCACCAATTCTGCTAAATTTCCCAAGTCTTTCTATAACCCCTTTTTCAT
>CAYYNI010000343.1:0-1778 GCA_964472765.1 uncultured Thermotogaceae bacterium
TGGAAGCCTTTGTACATGGTGCCATGTGTATCTCATATTCCGGAAGATGTTTACTTTCCAGCTTTATGACCGGAAGGGATTCCAACCGGGGCGAATGCTCCCATCCTTGCAGGTGGCGATATCATTTAATGGAATCATCCAGACCCAATGAGTATTTTCCCATCGAAGAAGATGATCATGGTACGTATATCATGAATTCCAAAGATTTGTGCATGATTGAACATATACCGGATTTGATTCGTGCAGGTGTTTCCAGTTTAAAAATCGAAGGAAGAATGAAAAGTGCCTACTACGTTGCCACCGTTGTAAGGGCTTATCGGATGGCATTAGACGCATTTGATAAAGACCCTGAAAACTGGCAATTCAATCCTTATTGGCTGGACGAAATTAAAACGACCAGTCACAGAAAATTGACCACCGGTTTTTATTACGGCAATCCGTACGATAAAGCGCAAGCCTATGACACCAGTAAGTATATCAGAGCGTACAGTTTTATCGGTGTTGTTACCGGGTATCATCATGAACCAGGTTGTTGGAAAGTGGAACAGCGAAATAAATTCAGTTTAGGTGATCGGGTAGAGATCATTGAGCCGGATTCTCATGCCACCATTTACACCCGTATTTTAAAGATCGTAGATGACTCAACTGGGGAATCCAGAGAAGATGCACCTCATCCGCAGGAAAACTTAATTATCCAGTTTGAGAATCTTGAACGCTCTCAGTTAAAAGTAGGATCGCTCATTAGAAAGCCTTTGAAAAGCGAGAGTTGATTCAGCTTTCTCCCATAGCGCCTTTTTTTGCTAAAAAATCCGCCATTTCATTAAACATGGAGCCTGAATGTGCTTTTACTTTATACCAGTGAACTTGGATGGTGTTTTTTTTCATAAATGATTGATATGCTTGTGTAACCGGGTTATTTGCCTTCCAGCTGTTTTGAGCCCATTCTCTGATACCGGTATAATCGTAAAAAATGGCAATTTCTTCAATACCGTTTTCTTTGCAGTAATGGAGTACTTCCTGAACAGCCCTTAGTTCGCCAGTGACTTGACGCAGACCATCACAATCTTCAATGCGCCCACTTATTTTGGTTATCGGAATACCGTGTTTGAGGATGATCACACCGTATCCTGTTTGAGAGTTGATATAGCTCCCATCTACATAAGCCTGATAAACCAAATCGCTTAGACTTTCATTTTCCTGACATAATCGTGTACCCTCAAAAAGCTCGGTTAACATTTGTTGGACAGGTTCACTTGGTTTTTTTTCGAAGGTGATAGTGAAGGCTTTACGCTTTGGGCTGTAATACAAATTAAACCGTGCACTGACTTCATTTAAATTGTTCAGCAGCTCAAGTTTAGCCAAATAATCCCTGAAAATGACAAGCCTTAGAGAATAACCTTTGTTTCTTAACAGATGTTCGTTCTCAATTTTAATTTTTTCTTCCAGTTCTCGTTGATGTTTAAACAAAATCGATCACCTTTTATCAATCTGTACGGAATTATTAAAATTTGCTTTGGTTTCGTTCATCTTATTTTATCATAAACAGATGAAAAATTTCCAACAAAAAAGACACCTGCAAGGTGTCTTTTTTGTTGTTCTTTGATCTAATAGCTCTGATTATTCTTTAGCAGCTGTCTTTTCGGTTATTTTATGTTTGGATCGATCGGTATAATGGGTATGCAATAACTCGTGAGACCTATGGCTCAAAGGTTTTTCTAAGAACTCAGAATACAACCTCTTGATAGAGGGATTATCATGTGATTTTCTGAGTGTCAAAG
>CAYYNI010000344.1:0-1773 GCA_964472765.1 uncultured Thermotogaceae bacterium
ATATTGACTATTTTAATCCTGAAAAGATCATTCAGTTTGCTCTAAAAACAGGCAGCAACGGGGTGGCTTCCACTTACGGTGTTTTGTCCTTGTTTTCTCGACAATATGCCCATAAAATCCCCTTTATCGTCAAGATCAACCACAATGAATTGCTGAGCTATCCTAATATTGCGGACCAGACGTTATTCAGTACAGTAGAACAAGCTTATAATCTAGGTGCAGCCGGTATTGGAGCAACGATCTATTTTGGTTCTGAAGAATCCAGAAGACAGATTCAAGATGTCAGTGAAGCCTTTGCATTTGCCCATGAACTGGGAATGTTCACTATTCTTTGGTGTTACTTGCGTAATGATGCCTTTAAAAAGGATAAGGATTATCATGCCTCCTCTGATTTGACTGGTCAGGCCAATCATCTGGGTGTTACCATTGGAGCCGATATTATCAAACAGAAGTTACCGGTTAATAATGGCGGGTACAAAGCATTAAACATGGGAGACAGCAGTTATGGAAAATTTGATGACAGCATTTACACAAAACTTAACTCTGAGAATCCCATTGATCTCACCAGATACCAAGTTTTGAATAATTATGCCGGCAATATTCCCCTAATCAATTCCGGTGGTGGATCAGGCAAAAATGATCTGGCGCAAGCGGTTAAAACAGCTGTGATAAACAAAAGAGCAGGCGGAAGTGGTCTGATTTTAGGTAGAAAAGCATTCCAAAAACCTCTTGAAGAAGGCATGAAGTTAGTCAAAGCCGTTCAAGATGTATATTTGAATGATGAAATAACAATTGCTTAAAAGGCTAGATAGATCGTGAAACTCAATCATTTACTAACCAAAGCCTCTGTATCTAATGTTTTTGTTTCCTTTTTGCTTTAGATTCCTTTTTTGAGCTATGATATAATTTATTAAGAACTAACCGAAAGTAAATGAAAAAAATGGCAAAAGGTGATAAATGTTAAAAATTCCTGAAGAATATAAAAATGACATTGAAAAGGCAATTCAGATATTGAAAAAACATGGTTGTGAAAAGATTTATCTCTTCGGCTCTTTGGCTCATGAAACCGGAAATATAAACTCAGATATTGACCTGGCTGTAGAAAATTGCCCTGAGGGAAAGTTTTTTGCTATCTATGCAGAGCTTATTATGTCTTTAGAACACCCGGTAGATCTCATTCAACTTAAAAATGGAGATGCCTTTTCAGAATTCCTCATCCGTGAAAATGAGTTGATCCTTGTTGCATGAAAACATAATCAAGAAGATCAGCTTTGAAATCAAGCAAATAAACACATTGATTGATTCTTATCAAAACCTTTTTTCAAAAATAGAAGCGACATCACCAGATTTAGTTGAGCTCGCTGCTTTTGCTTCGGTTTTACATTCTTTCTATAATGGTATAGAAAATATCTTCCAGATCATCATAAAAAAGGTAGATCATGAAACCATTGATGATGTACAATGGCATAAAGAAATTTTAAGGAAAATGTCAGAGCCGAATAAATACAGGAAATCTGTTATTTCAATTGATACGATGTTATTATTATCTCGATATCTGTCATTCAGACATTTTTACAGACATTCCTATTCATTCTATCTTAATTGGAATGAATTAGAACCACTTGTAAAATCATTAAATGAAATTTGGAAGAATACTTCTAATGAAATTAAAGAGTTTTTAGGAAAACTATAATTGTCGTCGTTTAACTTGCCCTTTCTGTAATCCCAAGGGTTGTCGATTGTATTCGATCCGTATTAAATGCTTGAGACGTT
>CAYYNI010000345.1:0-1770 GCA_964472765.1 uncultured Thermotogaceae bacterium
GATTGGAGAAATTACACATTGAGTGCATTAACATAATGATTTGCTTAATTAAAGAACGCCTTTAAATTTCCGGGATCAAACTAAAATGATTAGCTGTGCATGAATGGGCAATTCGTGAATGGCCCCTACGGGATTGTTGAGAATTTTTTTATATGAAAAAAAGAATAATAAATCTTTTTATTTCTCATCCAGCTCCTTTTTTGTAATATAACACATATTGTGATATACTAATACATATCGTGGCTCGTTTTGTGTTTGTTCACTTTATGAAAAGGAGAAGATGACATGTCTTATATTGATTTGATCAATCGTTTTTGGAAAGTCCATGAAGCGGTTAGTTTTTCTGCTGTTGAGATCGGCTTGTATTTTAAGCTGTTGGATATTGCCAATAAAATGCGTTGGCAGCAGGAAAAACTCTTTATTCCTATGATCCGGCTGCAGGCGGAATTGGATGCTTGTAAAAGCAGTATTCTCAAGGCTCGTAAGCGTTTGGAAGAGGCCGGGCTGATTGTTGTTCAATCGGGTATTGGGAATCGTCAATCAGCCGCTTATCAAATTGTTGGGGTTGAGGCTAAAACCATCAATGAAACGGACTGTGTTCCGTATCATGGACGGACTGGCGAACGAAAAGACGACCTTACTGATGACCGTACTGACGACCATACTTGTGACCCATATATAAGACTAGATCAAGATAAAGACCAAGAGATAGACACAGACCAGATGAAGATGATGGATCATTCTTCTGATGATGTGTCTGAAGAAAGGGCGGATATTGTTCGGGATGTCAAGGAAATGGTTCAGTTGTTCAACCTTGTTTGTACTTCTCTGAAAAAAGCGCTCCCTTCTCCCACTATTCGTGAGAAGTTCAATCAACGGGCGAAAGATTTCAAGACAAAAGGCCAATGGGAAGCCTATTTCAGGAAGGTGGCTCAAAGCACTTTCTTGTGTGGTCACAACCAATACGGTTGGCAAGCGGATTTGTTCTGGTTGATCAAGGATGCGGATACACCCCAAAGCATCATGGCGGGCAAATATGACGAGCGTGAACCGTCTAAACACACGCAAAAGAGGATTGCCATAAATCCCTTTGAAAGCTACGATCCGGTTCTGGGGGCTTGCTATACCCAGGTGAATTTTGGCAATGACAATGATTTGGTGGAGGCGTGGGCCCAGGGGGTTTCGTCATGAGCGAGACCCGGCAAGAGGCGATGGAGGCGGCGTATCATAGCTGTTTGGAGCGTTGTCCGGGTGCGCATCAATGTACAAGAAATGGGTGGATCTTTGCCGTGGATTGCTTTTTTCTTTGCCCGGTTTATAAATTTCATGAGCAACAGTATCGGATTCAGAAGCAGATTGATCAGTATGTGCCGGAGTCCCTTCAGCATGCGACTTTGGAAAATTATACACCTCAAAATGAGTCTCAGATACGCTTGGTCACTATTTCTAAGCGTTATCTGGAGAAGAAAGCATGGTCTCAAGGCAAGGGGATCATCATCAGTGGCCAGCCAGGAACGGGCAAAACCCATACGGTGGTGGCTATTTACAAGCAGCTCATCGAAAAAGGCGTCAGCGTTGCGTTTGCCAGGCCTAAAACGGTAGGGGATTTTCAATCCATCGAGCGCTATTACAAGCAATTGGAAAAACAGGATGTCCTGATCTACGATGACATGGGCACGGAGTTGCGAAAGGATTTTATTATGGATATGCTGTATGTGCTGTTTGATAAACGCCTGTCTTCCAATAAGAGTGTGATGATTACCACGAACA
>CAYYNI010000346.1:0-1765 GCA_964472765.1 uncultured Thermotogaceae bacterium
CGTTATATTTAACTTCAAAGCTATTTGGTAAAATGGCATATTGAATTTCATCGCCAGGCTGTTCTCCAAGAGTCATATGAATCTGTCCATCTGAAAGCTTATAATTTTTGATCTTAAATGGCTTAAAATTCTCCAAATTGATTTCGGTTTTTTGCGAATCGGCAAAATCTACTTCGGAATCAAATATCATCTGATCATCATATTTTAACTGAATTTTTTCTTTCACTAAAGGTTTTAAAGAAAACACTTCAAATAATGTACTGTTTTTTCTTACTACTGGTAAACGGGATAAAACTTCAAAGTTTTCGCCCGTTGAAAGAATATCGTTTGTCAAATCTATGGTATGACGAAAAACAGGTATTGTGATTTTCTTCTCTGAAAAAACATCATCATGATACGCTGTCATTATTACAACTTCAATTTCTTTATCTGTATCCCTGTTCAGTAACTCTTTAAGATTCAGTGAAACTGAATCAACGGGAAAATTGTATTCATCTTCATTCACAATGATTTTACTCTTCATATCATCTGATAATTGTATCCCTGTTTTAGTAATTTCAATTGTATCTTCATCAACTATTTGATATTCAAATGAAACACTTTGATACAAATCATCTATACCAATCTTATGATCTAAAAGCAAAGTATCAGTTAAAAAGACTTTTAGATTAATTGTTTCTATTTTTTCTTCGAATATTTCATCCAGATAATCATTTAGAGGGATTTTCTTAATTTCTTCAGTTATCCAATATTCTTTCCCGTCAATTTGCAAAAGAACATTATCAGGAAGGATTACACCGGAAAATTCCAGATTTATAATCGGATTGTTGTCCGAAAGCTGCAACTCTGCTTGAGTTAAACGTAAAGGAGGTTCCATTTCAAAGGATAATTCATGTCTTTTTCTGAATTGGAAAAATTCTTTGTTTTCTATACTGACCGTCTCAGTTTTCAATAAGTGTTCATTCAAGTAAAAGGACACCTTATAATTGTCATCCGATAACTCATTGATGAAAATTTCCTTGGACAGTTCGTCAATCGGGAACACTTCTTTATACTCCGAATGAAGTCCTTCAAATTCTACGCTGATCTTATTTCCGGTTTTCAGAAGATCTTCATTTGCACGGATTGACAAAGCCACATCGTTTGTCTTTCCGTTGAAAAAAATAAATAAAACTACAATTATTGCTATTACGACAATTAATGATATTATGATCTTCTTCATATGCCCCCCAAAAAATTAAATAAAATAAAAACCCCCGAGTATAGGACTCAGGGGTTTGTTTTTTATAAAAACACTCTCGATCTAACCTAAGACTTTAGAATTTAGTCAAAGCTTATTATTGCACTGGATATGTCTTAAGAATGACCAAGTTTTCTTCATCAATCATTGGAAGAAGCGGATTGACACTTCTTGAAACTAAGAGTTCCTTAACCTGTGGTCCATAGAAACCGAAATGCTGGTTTAAAAGTAATTCAGGATTATCAACAATGGTTGATACTGTTACATCTGAATTTAACGCACCCTCATGATTATACGTGGCTATTAATGCACTTCCAGGGAACATAAAGTCATACATAACATATGGATCGAAGGAAACAACAAAGTCATTTTCATCAAGGTCGGCCACGCAACACCCATTAACCGCTGCATTTCCTAACATATCCGCTTTTACACTACTTTCTTCAACACATACATCCTTTATGATAGGATATACTTCATATTCATAAATTGCGTTAGTAAGATTATAAGGTGTAACATAAGCTG
>CAYYNI010000347.1:0-1762 GCA_964472765.1 uncultured Thermotogaceae bacterium
TTAAGCTTATACTCATCAATATACCCCAATAATAACATAATTTGCCCCATTCTAATACCTGTAGGCACTTCAACAATGGTTCCGTTGCATACCGGACACTTGTTGTTGAGATGATGATCAACGCCCGTGCTTGAGTAACAAAGCCTTAGGCATCCGGTGCAGATAAACGTTTTCACCCTCAATCCCCCCCAAGGATTATTTTTGAATTGCTATGCCCTGGCAATCAAAAAAAGGCAGGGCATCTCGTTTTTCTTCTGCGAATTCGGATAATGGATAGATTTTATACTTGAAATAGCTGTTGTTGTCACAAAAAAGATCTTTGAGCAAAGAATTTGAAGTGATTCGTTCAATAACATATTTGGTGTGGTCTTTTTTAATGTTCTTTAACAGGATAAAAAATCCCTTTTCGTTGTGAGTGACCAGATCGCCTTTTCTGAGAGATGAAATCATGCAGTTTAAGACTTTGTCAAAGAGCCAGGGCACATTGACCCATTCAATGCTGGTTGTAATTTCAAGGAGCGCCGAATCACATTCTCTTTGAGAAAGCTCGTATGTCAGAATTTTTTTGAACACTTCACAATCGACATATCTTTCATCTTCGATGTTTTGTGTTATTTGATTGTTTTTTTCGCTGGCTTCTTGAAAAAACTTGATTTTCTTTCGGTAATCTTCCAGCATTTTTGAAGGGCCAAATCCGAATTCTTCCCTTAGGTCTCTTTCAAAAGCCTCATATACTTTTAGTGCCTCCAAGTACCGTTTTTCTTCCGTTAATATGGTCATTTTTAAAAGGATACAGGTTTCATTGAAGGGATCAATATTGATGGCTTTACCCTGGTAGTATTTGGCGAGTTTGTAATCTTGTTCCTCTATCAGAAGTTTGACCAGCTCGCATAAGTGTTCAACTGCCATTTCTTTGCATTCCTCACGGATAGAAATTGCCCAATCACTGTAAGGCTGTTCAGGAAGGAAATCGCCTTTGTATATGGATTCCATTTCTTTGTAAAAACCTATTTTCTCATCTCTTTTTGCGGTTAAGGATGCCTTTTTTTGAAGCTGTTTGAAATAATCCACATCCAGAATCACATTTTCCGGAATTTCTAGCCAACACATTTGAGATGAGGTTTTAAACATCTTTTTACCAAAGTCTTTTTCTTCCACTACTTTGTCGAACCCTTTTCTGATGAGGTACATGGTCGTACTTAAATTATGCTTTGCGCTATAAAAATCCATTCCGGGCCAAAATTCTTCACACAAAAAATCTTTGGAAATCTTTCTGTTTCTGTAAGCAATTAAAAAACGAGTAATTTCTTGGGCTTTCTGAGATCGTTTGAAAGGAATTTGCACTGATTCTGAACCGTTTTTAATGGCAAACTTACCAAACGTTTGTATAAAAACACGATTCCCCAAAACCTACACCCCTTGATCTAAATTTAGTTTTTTCAAGAACTGTTAATCTAACTATAGCATTTTTGGTTAATAAAGTCAATACTTAATGTAACAATTTTTCGGGTAACTCCTTCTTAGACTGTTTAAGGGTGTTTTACTAAAAAAAATTAACAATATCAACATGAATAGTTTTAGAAATGTCTATTTGAGAATATTCCAAGGCTTATTCTTTAAAAATAGAGAAACAGCGGTTGTTATGCGGTTCATTTAGTGGAGAGCGGGTTCGATCATTCTTTTTTTTACGTTAGAAGCATCTGAAAATGTGATAGAATCATTCGAAACGCACAAATTATTATGATTTTTTGGGAGGTAAAAA
>CAYYNI010000348.1:0-1756 GCA_964472765.1 uncultured Thermotogaceae bacterium
ACTTTGAGCGATAGGTTTTCTTCTATTAAACACTTTCCAAGGATGAATAACACATGTCTGTATTTGAAAATGCGTTTATGGCCTTTCTATGAGCTCAAACTAACCCCTTGCTTTGCAAAAAACCGAAGATCTTCATTCTTCTGTTAGAATGATCCATCTCCGGTTCATTTTTATAGTTGATGAGTTTTAAAACCGCATGCGGTTTGAATGGAATTGTCAATCATTTGAGCCTCATGTCTCACTTGTTCTTTAGTTCGGTTACCTAATATGTTGACCGGAAATCTTTACCATCCGTTTCACAGATGGCCCCGAATGGAAAAGAGTAAAAATGAAAAAAAGCTTACCGAAAATTGAGAATCATTTTCGCGTCCTGGCAATGCGCAGGCCAACGAGGTCGAAGTCGCTGTCTGGCCAGATGTCGTAGCGAATAGCGACCCGGCAGTCCCAGACGTAGTTGGCCCAGGTCCCGCCGCGTACGACACGACCGGAGGCGCTATTAAGGTTAACGGGATTCTCTCTTGGGCTCTTGTCGTAATAATCTTCGTCATACCAGTCTTGGCACCATTCCCATACGTTTCCGCTCATGTCATAGAGTCCCAGTTCGTTGGGGGCCTTTTGTCCCACTCCGTGAGCTTTGTGGTCTAAGCTGTACCAATCCCAAGCTACGGTGTCAATGTCGTTGCTTCCTGCATATTTATAATCTCCCGTGCTTTTGTGTCCCCCCCTCGCTGCATATTCCCATTCCGCTTCTGTAGGAAGTCTATAACCTTCCACTTTCGTGATGTCTGTCGTTTCTCTCCCGTTTTTATCTATGAGGTTTCCGGTGCTGTCATAGGCTCTTGCCAGCCCTTCTCTATCGCTTAGCCAGTTGCAGTAGGAAGCGGCATGATACCAGTTGACGTTGATCACCGGGTGATCGGCTTTTCCGGCTTGATATAAACGGAAAGTTCCGCTACTGTATTTAAATGCGCAAAAGACACTATCCACATCCAACACTTCACACCCATTCAGGTACCCGGTAGAAGATACCCCCGCATCGTTCAGGAATTCCAGGAACTCAGCGTTGGTCAGCTCGTATTGGCCGATGTAATAGTCATAGGTTAAGGTTACCGTGTGGACGGGTCTGGCACCATCCCTAAGATCTCCGTGTTCATCTCCCATCCGGAAGGTTCCGCCCTTTACTGTGACCATATCAGGAACATGATTTACATTGGCCATTCCCATGACAACAATGGTGCTTAAAATACAAACGATTACCATAAATTCTTTTTTCACTCTAATTACCTCCTAAAATTGGTTTTTGGTTAAAAGTTTTATTATAAAGTAGTTTCTATTGATAGTTTACCAAAAAATAGAGGAATTTCGGCAGATTTGTAACATTCAGATATTCTTATAGCTGTCCTTTCTGAAATTCGCCTATGGCTGTTCTATGAGCTTGAGTGATTGAAAATAATAAATAAGTCTGAAAAATGTTTTAAAAGATTGTCCTGATATGTCGGTCGTTCTATAGAAAAGCTTATAAACTAATCTGTGTGCCAGTAATTTTGCGGGAATTATTGTATCAGTGCATATTTTTGGCAACAGGCACTAATCACAACAAATGTTTACTTCATTCATAAATCCCAAAACAGTTATTGTCATCAGATTATCAATCTTCTCAAAATCTTTCTGAAACTCTTTACAATTTTCATATTCAAACTCTATTCCTCTCATATCATTCAAAACAAACGAATCATAGTTACTGACTTCTCCGTTT
>CAYYNI010000349.1:0-1754 GCA_964472765.1 uncultured Thermotogaceae bacterium
TTTAACATAAAGGATAACAAACGATCAAGGTTTTTATGAGGATGAAATGCCTGCCATCGGAAAGGAGAAAAACTTTTGTGGTATAATGATTAGGAAAGCGAATATTGCCTTTGGAGTTGATGCTTTTGAGTTTCCTAAAAAAAACTGAGCCGGCGTATGAATGAAAAAGTAGATATCTTTTCTCTGCCAATTTACAAGGGATTGTTGCGTTTAGCCTGGCCTATTGTTCTGACCAATCTATTGCAGACGATCTACAATATCACAGATGCCTTTTTTTTGGGCAAATTGGGTACGGTCGAATTTTCTGCCCCAACGGTTACCTTTCCCGTTGTTTTTATTCTCATTTCACTTGCGATGGGCTTTTCGCATGCGGCAACGTCCATGATTGCACAATATACCGGCATGAAAAACAAACCGTTGGCTGAAAAATCAGCAGCGCAAGTGATATTGACCCTGTTGTCTCTTTCATTGTTCATTATGCTGCTGGGCTATCTGTTTTCTGAAGGAATTCTGCGCTGGATGAACATATCAGCTGAGTTATTTGAATCGGCACTGGGATATTTAAGGATTATGATTTTGGCAATTCCATTTATCTTCTTTACCGAATTGTTTTCCAGTATTTTTAGGGGTTGGGGTAATTCGGTCATTGCGTTGAGAATGATGTTTTTTGCCGTGATTTTTAATATTATTTTGGATCCTATCTTTATCTTTGTTTTAGACCTGGGCGTTCAAGGTGCGGCAATTGCAACCCTTATTGCCAGAGGAACGGCTGCTTGTTATTTTCTGTACGTGCTGATCAGTAATCAATTGGGATTTACGGTACATATGAAAGATTTCAGACCGGATTTCAAGATGATCAAAAAGGTTTTGACGATCGGATTACCCGGTTCGATCGGACAGTCCGTAACCGCAGTGGGCTTTACTTTTATCATGAGTGTTGTAGCTGGTTTCGGGACCACCGTCATCAGTATCTACGGTATCGGGCAAAGGGTACTGTCCATGGTTACCATGTTTGCCATGGGAATGTCGTTAGCTACAGCAACAATGGCGGGTCAATTTGTCGGTGCGCAGGAACCTGAAAGGGCTGAAGAAACGGTAAAGAAGGCTGCCCTGCTGACATTTCTGGTGGTACTTTTCATTTCCGGGCTGCTTTTCTTTTTTGGTCAATACGTGACCCAGTTTTTTATTAATCAGCAGGAAGTGATTGAATTGGGGCGGCATTTTTTCAGACTGGTATCCATGTCCTTGCCTTTTTTTGCCACTATGTCTGTTTTTCAAGGTGCCTTACGGGGAACAGGACACACTATGCAGGCTACTATAGCTGATTTGATCCGGCTTTGGGGTGTGAGAATTCCCTTTGTGTTGATCTTATCAAAGATGTATGGATTTAACGGGATTTTTTACGCAATGATTATCAGTAATATGGGCGCTTTGGTCATCGTTTATTTCTTTTTACGCCTTGGGAATTGGAAACAAAGGGTGGTTGAAGAATATAAATGACAAAAGGGGCATATTTTTCATGCCCCTTTTGTTCGAGGGCTTTCAATTTTAAAAATACAATTTAATGGCACTGGCTGCAGCGCTTGCGCCATCAGCAGCGGCATTGATGATTTGCCTCAACTCTTTATCAATCACGTCACCAACGGCAAATACGCCCGGAAGCGTCGTTTCATAAGTCACCGGATTGACTTTTATAAAACCGTCTGGAGTCGTTTGGACCAGGTTTTTAAACAGTGCGGAATTGGGGACCAATC
>CAYYNI010000350.1:0-1748 GCA_964472765.1 uncultured Thermotogaceae bacterium
GGTACAGGCTGATTACTTTTTTTTTCAAGAATTTTTCCTGTGATTGTTGAAGTGTTTTGAGCACAAATACTAATTGAGATACAAAATGCCAGGTATGATAAGATGTATTTTATCCCAAAATTTCTTTGTTTATTTAAGATTTTCATTGCAATAAAATTCAATGTTTTAATGCAAAGAAAAACAGAGGAGAAACTATGTTACAAACTATTGGGGCAGATAGCGCTGAATTGGTACAGAATGTAAAGCAGGATAGAAAAAAGATTTGGGAAGCAAGATTTAGTGATAAATGAATATCTCTTTTACCCGACTAGTTGTTCAAATTTTCGGACATTTGCCCGCGATACCGGGACTATGTCGTTGGAATCTGTGAGCGTCAGGCGATATCCCAATGAGTTTCCTTTTCTTGATGTGATTTTGTTAAGATTTACGATGAAAGCACGGTGTGTACGCATAAAACAGGGGAATTTCGAAAGTTGTTTTTCAATCTCACTGATTGAATTTCGGATGCTTACCTTAACGGGATTATCTTTTCTGAAAAGATGAAATACCACATAATTACCATTTGATTCGGCATAAAGAAATTCGCCGGGAGAAAAATCTAAATGTTCTTTTTTTGCTTTCGATTCAATGTTTATTAAAACTTCCTGATTGTCTTTTGTTTTGTCTTTGATATCATAGCTTTGAAAAGTTTCAAGGGCAAAAGCATAACGGATATTTAATAATGAGGGCAAAACAACCGGAATTATGCCAACCATGATGGCACGCGAAAATGAATCTGTAAATGTAGAAAAGTTCCAGCGTGAACTTGCGGGTTCCATTACAAAACCCGCCAGATAAGCTGAGATTCCTATACCGGACAGTATTATTAGAATTGAAAGCAACTCGCTGGAAATTGTCCAGATGCCTTTTGGAAAGAAGCAGTTTGTACGTGAAATAGCCAAAGTAATAAGCAACTCAAATATTGCAACAATGGCACAATATGCCACCATTGTAAGGTTAAAACCTAACGAACCGGCTTCATGCACGTTAAGAGGACGATATATTATAACAAAAATAAAAGCCACAGCAAAAAAAAGCAATGCCCCGACATAAGGTCTTCTTATCAAAAAATTCTGGGGGAATGACCTGAAGAGCATATCTTTAATTAGTTTTTTTTCTTTCGCCATATCTCGTTAAGTTTGTAGCTTATATGTCCTAAAATAGTGAAATTTAAATTTAAAATTAATCTTCATGGAAATGAAGTAAGATTACTTTTATCTTCGTAATTGTTCCTATCGAAGTTGCTCTTTTAATATGGTTGTTAGTGGCCAGCCTTTTAGGATTGTTGCTTCCGGCATATGGGTCAATAATGTTTTATATCTGTCTTTCACTGTTTCGTTCCAAAGGATATCGATTTGTATATTATAAACAATTTATCGTAATCGGTTTGTGTTTTTAATTCCTGCTTTTTGTATGATTCAATGCCAAACCCTTCTCTTTTACCCTAACCGTTTTTTGTTGTCAATTCTTTAAAACGAAGTGTTGGCTTTTTATTACATTTCCGTTCTGTCTTCCAAACAGAGAAATCAATCACGGTTTATATTAACATAGAAAAATTGAACCTTACAATTTAAAACTGTAGGTAAATGTTGGCATTTTAAAGGCCTAAAAACCTCACAAAACAAAAGGAAAGTAATATCGATATGTGGAAAGTTATAATCTCTTTACCTCTGCTACTAAAAGCTCCTGAATCAATACATTCCCTTGCC
>CAYYNI010000351.1:0-1698 GCA_964472765.1 uncultured Thermotogaceae bacterium
CCTTCATGCTATAATATACACACAGTGAATGAATAAAGAGGTGAACCATGGAACTATCCAATTTTTCTTTTTTTTCTCCATCACCCGATTTCAGAGAAATGATCATACTTAGAATGATTTCACAAGAACCGGAGATTTCTCAGGGGGTTTTGGCGAAGGCCACCGGGATTGTACCCAGCATGGTGAACCGATACATCTACCAGCTTGAACAAGACGACATGCTCGAAAAAAAAGGGGAAAACAGACGAAACATGCAATATAACCTCACCAAAAAAGGAAGATTTCGGCTGCAATTCCTTACTATTGCCTATTTAAATGAGGTCTCAGGACTCTATTCTCAATCCCATGACATCTTCCTTGAAGTCCTGACAGAAATCAGAAAAAACAACATCAACAAACTGTATTTATACGGAGCAGGTATTGTGGGAGGAATCGTCGCAGAAGTGCTTCGTTTTGAAGATTTTGATATACTGGGGTTTATCGATGATTCGATAGCCAAACAAACGGAAATATTTCACGGGTTTTCAATATCTTCACCCGAATCAATCACCAAGCAATCATATGACGGAATCGTTATCGCATCCTTTCGGCATTCAGACAACATGCATAAAAAAGCTCTTGAAATTGGCTTAAAAAATATCTTTTGCTTTGAAATAGAAGAACAGGGGGAAGTCAGACTAAAGAAAATGGGGGGAGAGAAATGAACGTACCACTTTTCGATATCACCAGGCAATATAACAGCTTTAAAGAAGAAATGCTCAACGCAATCGATCAAGTCATTGCCTCCGGGCAAGTCATCCTGGGACCTGAAGTAAGAAAACTGGAAACGGACATAGCCTACTACGTCGGAGTAAAAGAAGGCATAGGCGTTGCAAACGGCTCAGATGCCCTTTACATCGCCTTAGACGCCATGGGAATCAAAGAAGGCGATTACGTCATCACCACACCCTACTCCTTCTTTGCCACCGTCAGCTGCATCACCAGACTTGGCGCCATCCCCATCTTTGTAGACATCGATCCTATCACCTACAACATCAACCTCAACCAAGTCGAAGACATCCTAAAAAACCATCCACAAAAAGACAAAATCAAAGCCATCATCCCCGTCCACCTCTTCGGACAAACCGTCGACCTTGAAAAACTGGAAGGCTTAAGAACACAATATGGCATACAAATCCTGGAAGACTGTGCCCAATCCATTGGCTCCTGTTGGATAAAAAGTGATGGCAGTATCATTAAATCCGCTTCAGTAGGGGATGCCGCAACCTTCTCATTCTATCCCACAAAAAACCTTGGGGGATACGGAGACGGCGGAATGATCGTAACATCTAATCCAGAAATAGCCAAAAAAACAAGAATCATTGCAAAACACGGCTCAACAAAAAAATATATCCACGAAATGGTTGGCATCAACTCCCGACTCGACGAACTCCAAGCCGCCATACTCAACGTCAAATTCAAAAGATTACAAGACTACATCGAAAAAAGAAAAGTCATCGCCCACCAATACGCCCAACTCTTCAAAGAATACCGTCTTGAAGAATATATCCAATACCCCGAACCCAAAAACGACAACACCCACGTCTACCATCAATACGTCGTCCGAATAAAAAAAGGAAACCGTGACAACCTCAGACAACACCTAACCGAACAAGGTATCGGAACTTCCATCTACTATCCCAAACCCCTCCATCTCCA
>CAYYNI010000352.1:0-1675 GCA_964472765.1 uncultured Thermotogaceae bacterium
CGTTTGTACGGGAGACTGGTGGATATGGGGGGTGAGGGGCTTGGCCAATATAACATCGAAATCTTCTATCTTGACTTCCTTCAAACCCCTGAATTCTTCGGAGCGATTGAAAAGCTTTTTATGAAAGGGGTTAGCGATACACACGGGTGGTTTGAACTGTGGTTGACGAATACCTCTGACAGGTATCCGGAGAAATTTCTGTCAAAGGTGTACATCAAAAAGAACAAGCAGGAATTTTACAAATACCTCAACGTGAATGCCTCCGATTTCCCGCCGGTGTCGGGGATCCAACAGCTGACAATCAATCCGGAGGATAAAGGCTCGCTTTTTGAGTCCGAATGGGTGGCAGTGAACCGAGCCATCAGCGATCCGGAAAAGTTTATGCAAAAGTCCTTGACTCAAGAAGAAAAGGCTGTTGTTCGAGTTGAGATCAGTACAAGGCCTAAGGGGGCATATGTTGAAATTAATGGCGTGTTTATCGGGACATCGGATTTAAATATTTTCCTGGAAAAAGGCAAACAATACACCATTCGATTCTACAAGGGGAATCTATCTGAAACCTATACGATTGATACCACCGAAGAGGCCATACCTTCAGATGATGCGATTCAAATTCAATGGGACATTTATAAATAATTAACGAGGGGATGAAAAAATGAAGCTAAGACTTTCAGTTACTATTTTTGCAGCCTTTATTATGATGACTATATCCGGGTTTTCTCTTACGGATTATGAAAAGATTCAAAAAATTATCCTTCTACCTGAGAAACAAAGCACGCTTGAAACGGATGTATGGCTGGATACTTCCAATCTCTATTTTGAAACCGGCGAGAGTAATCCTGTGATCAAATTCACAGCCAACAAAGACGTTTACGGGTTTGTCTTTCACATCAACGCCAAAGGGCAGATGCTCATGCTTTGGCCGGATCCTTTTGAAGATCCCACCTTGGACAACAAGATTCGCAAAGGTGAAGTCAAGACCATTCCTGAACTGTACACCTTTGTGGACACGGATAGCGGCAGAGAATTCATCCAATTTATCGCCTTTGAGAAACCAACGAATGAACTTAACACTTACAAACAGCAGTTTGCACAAAATGCACTCAACGGAGAATACATGACGGAAAATCCTTTCCTGTCCATGCATGTTATGAGTCATCTCACAAAAAGCACCATGCAAAGAAAAGGCGAGGACTGGAATTCAGACGTGGAAGTCTTTTACTACAATGAAAGGCCTACTCTTTATAATGTGGATCTTGAACTTTCAAGTGCCTATTCCCTCCCCTTTTACATAGACGGCAAACTGATCACTGACAGAAAAGAAACGGTAAAACTGACACGGGGAGAGCATTTACTCTCGTATTATACCAACAGCACACTGAAACAAAAAAAGATAAGTGTTTCCTCTCAAACGGCGATGAGTATCCCTGACGGCACGACGAGCCAAACCGTTTCCACAACTCAGACGGGATCCGTTAAAAAGGTGTTCGTCTTTGCCGTAGGGGTTGGGGCGTTTATAGAAGAAAATGTCACTCCCTTGCCCGTCTGCCCGAACGACGCCAAAGGATTTGTGCAGCAATTGAAGCAGGTGTATGGTTCAGGTGTTGATTTCAAAAGCTACATCCTGACCAATGAAAACGCCACAAAAAACAAAATCCAATCTTTTTTAAATAGT
>CAYYNI010000353.1:0-1650 GCA_964472765.1 uncultured Thermotogaceae bacterium
CAAAGCTTTTTTGTATTGCTTCAAGTTTCAGAACCGTTTTTGCTGTGTTATCAACAGTTTCTGACAAACTGATCCACCTCTTCAGTTGAAGGTATTGATGTTTGTGCACCACTTTTTGTTGTACTATAAGCTGCTGCTGCATTTGCATAGTTTATCGAATCCTCAAATGTGCAATTTTGAGATAGTTTTGCACACAATGCCCCTGAAAATACATCGCCGGCTGCTGTAGAATCAATCGATTCTACAGAAAACCCTTTGAAAGCAACTACTTTCGAGTCGATGAGAGCTATACATCCGGATCGGCCTAAAGTCATAAAAGGATATCTGACACCTTTTTTAGCTAAATAATGTAAGAATTCCTCTTTTTCAACATCATTTGTCACACTCTTCCCAAAGAGAATTTCTGCCTCAGTTTCGTTTGGTTTGATGATGTCAATACATTTGAGAATTTCATCCGGTATTTTTTCACTTGGTGCCGGAGCTGGATCCACTACAACAAATAACCCCGATTTTTTTGCTTGGCTGATCGCTTGATAAATAATTTCAACCGGACTTTCAAAGGTCGTTAGAAAAATCATTCCAGATTTGAACGATTTTTTGCTTGCATTTAAATCTTCCATATTGAAGGCTGCATTACTGCCGGGTGTAAAGGCTATGGAATTTTCACCTTTAGAATCAACCCATATCATTGCAATTCCTGCCGAACCATCTTTCTCAATCTTAATCATCTCTGTAGAAACACCATTAGCATCTAATGATTTGATAAGCGATTGTGAAAAATCATCATCTGAGAGTTTGGTCATCATTTTTACTTTTGCTCCACTTTTAGCTGCTGCAACCGCTTGATTACCACCTTTTCCACCGGGATAAGTTTTAAAATTGTCGCTTATGACTGTTTCTCCTGGTTTTGGAAATGATTTAAGATTCATCACAAGATCCATGTTGACGCTTCCAAGGCATATGATTTCATTCGAAAAAGAATAATCAACCATTGATATCCTCCCTTAGTTTTTGAACAATTTCCATAAATTTGGCTACTCTGTCTCTTTGTATTGTGTTTTTCC
Source organism: uncultured Thermotogaceae bacterium (assembly GCA_964472765.1). Lineage (GTDB taxonomy): Bacteria > Thermotogota > Thermotogae > MWEM01 > MWEM01 > JASUTC01. Next base: position 1,065 of record CAYYNI010000353.1, read on the forward strand.
AGTTTCCTTCGGTTTTGAAATAACTACCAACAATAGCCCCGTCTGAAATGTTCAAAAGTTCATAAGCATTTTTTTCGTTAATGCCGCTGCCCAGTATCACTGGCAACGACGTGCTTTTTTTAAAGGATGAAATTCTCTCAGGGGTAGGCGCAATACCGGTTTCAAAACCTGTGCAAATAAGCACTTCTGCACCTTCAGACTCTGCATCAAATGCCTGTTCTTCAATTGTTCTGTCGTGGATGATATAGTGGCTGCCATGCTTCACATGAACATCACAGAAAAAACAAATTTCTGTTGACCGTAAAAAGGATCTTTTTCTGGCGAGTTGGTATCCAATGCCTTCGGTGATACCTGTATGAGAAACATAGGCATTCACCCATTCAAATACTCTAATCCATTGTGCTCCGGAAGCTACTGCAGCTGAAAGGGAAGCATCACCACCATTTAAATGGCAATTGATCCCCACGGGCAGTCCGGTTTCTTTTCTTACCTCGGAAGCTGCAATAGAGAGACAGGCCACAGTTTCATATCCGATTTTTTCACCGGGGAGGTACGGATAATCCCAAATGTTTTCCACCTGCAGCCC
>CAYYNI010000354.1:0-1647 GCA_964472765.1 uncultured Thermotogaceae bacterium
AGTTCTGATTAAATCTGCGATTGTATCTTTTATTTCAGCTAAATTTGTTTGTTGTACAGGTTTCGCTACTACACCAACAGCACCTAAATCATAGGCTTTATATTCGTATTTGGACCTGCCTTTTGCCAGGGAACTGAATATGATGACCGGCATTGGCTTTGATTTCATTAGCTTTTCCAAAAAGGTCAGTCCATCCATTCGAGGCATTTCAATGTCAAGAATAACAACATCAGGATTGAGATAGACAATTTTATCTCTTCCTTCGTACGCATCTGCCGCTTCACCGATGATTTCAATATCTGGCTCGAAATGCAACATTTCTATTACTGCACGGCGTATTAGTTTAGAATCATCGATAATCAAAACTTTAATCTTTTTCCCCATCATTCTTCGTACCAATCCGAATTGCGAATCTTTTTTATTTTGTATACCAATAATTCACCATTTTTTGTGTTAAAAACAATCTTTCGACCAAGTCCTCCACCAGTATCTTTGGAATCAATTTGATAATGATTGTTTTTAAGCCACTGTAATGCAAAATCAACATTCAAAGGACCAACGTTTGATTTCATGGTCTCGTTTGAAGAACCTCCCATTACGTGTATTTCAAAATTATTCCGATCAGAATTGATCTTTTTCATCAGATAGAATAGGTAGGGTATGGAGACGTTTCCGTATCTTCCATTGGGTTTGTTTTCTGCAGAGGGTAAAACATAGTGATTCATCCCTCCACAATGGTTGACCTTATCCCAAATCGCAATGGCAACACAGGATCCTAATACGGTATGAATATAATAAGGTTCTTGACTAACAAAAACGTAACCCGGATGAAGGAAATAACTGTTACCGTTTTCGCCAAATTTTGTCTCCAAAAAATACCACCCTACTTTCTATTAATAAAACTTCTCATTCGTTACATTTACTTTTTATATCTTTGATTTTATCACATAGCTAAAACAAAATACAATATTTAGAATAAAAGTAAAAAAACAAACTCATGAAAAGAATTAAGTGTTTAATGAGGAATAATGAGCAGCCTTGGTTCTTTTCCAGTTTCAAAAAGACAGGCAACGATTTTCGAATAAATATCTGAAAAACAGGGATAAAAAATGTCTTTGTTTTTGATCTCGAAAACTAACTGGTAGTCTGACGGAATATTGTCGAAAGAGATTCTTTGTTGATATATGCCGTAATTCCCATTTCTGTTTGATGAAAAAACACTGTTTATCTCGTTTTGAAAAATCACATCGACTTCGTTATATGCTGTATCGGTCAGGCGAAATAGTTCGAAATCTTCGGTGTTTAAAAGAAATAGATCGTATTGAATTCTATCAAGCAAACTGACAATCAGTATATTGTCTATTATATCGAAGGATTGGATAGGGTATTCGAAGTCAAAATGATTAATCAATTGCCCTTTAGCGTTCAACTGAAATACCGCATTATTTTCGGAGTAGTATAAAAATTCATTAGAACTTCTCAAACAGGTTAAATCTCCCCGGATTAACTCTGAATACTGTCCATTGGATAAATCGTAAGACATGATGGAAAATCCCTCTTCCACTGCCATGAGAAAGAACAAGGTATCGTCTAACAACACAGGAAAATAGTCCCCGGTTTCGGGAATAATCACATGCCTTTCTTGAT
>CAYYNI010000355.1:0-1644 GCA_964472765.1 uncultured Thermotogaceae bacterium
CAATTTTCACACAGCTTTTTCTTTGACCCCTCCGGAAGAGGTCTTTTGCATTTTTTACATACCATAATTATTCTCCCAATTCATCAATTCTTTCTGCTGTAGGCAATGACACAATTCTTCTTTCGATCTCCGGTATTGTTTCTGACCAATAGTTTTCGGGGGAGTCGTCAATTTGATCCAAACGTTCAACAAATCCGGTTTTATCAAGAAATGTAGCGTGGATATGTTCACCATAATATTTTAGGCTTTGCTGTGCAGCCTCCATCTCGCCCATTTCTTGATATGCTACCGCTTCTACAAGAGATACTATATTCACTGCATATAGACTGTCTCTTATCTCGCTCATACGGAAACTGATTTCTTTTGGGTTGGCTCCTTTTAGCAACTTATCCCAAAAAGATTCCGGTTGTTCTTTTATGAAATCAACATTTGCCTTTTGACTCAGCATCAAAAGGTTTCGGCTGTCTTCCGCATCCATGGCGATTTTCAGAAGGGCGGCTTGCTTCATCTCGATACTGTGTATTTTTTCTGCTTGTAAGAACTTCTGCTGACAACTAAAAGCCAAAGCAAGCCGATCATTCTCCTGCCCATGTCTGACATCTTCGACGGCCTTTTGAACAAGTTCGATTTTTTCGGCGATTTGTGCAAGCTGCATCTGTGTCGCATAGTTTGTAATGGCCTGATTGATTTCAGGTGATAATTTTAGATTTTTCAATGGAATATTTGCAACAGTATCCTTTGTCACAGGGTCAACAAGTGTTGCCAAAATCGCACCATCTTTTTTCCTTTGCATAAATTTTAAAAGACCTTTTGCGACTTTTCTTTTTTGTTCATCCGTCAAAATAGCAGCCATCACTTCTTCGGGCGCAGCTGCTTTGACCGCATTTAGAAACGCCGGTGTGGTAAAAAGCATGTTTTTTATTTTCGATAAAGTCTTATTTGCCCGTAACAAAAGCGGTTCTGCAATGTCAGATAGTTCAGAAAAATGTACTGTTAAATCAAAATAGTCATCAACTTCTTCTATCTCAGATATTTCGCCAAAACTTTTATTAATTTCATCCATACTCATTCACATTTCTCTATCCCTTCATATTGACATTTCATCTTAAAGTCACTTGGTATTCATCAATTCTAACTCCTAATCACCAATCAAAACATTGTACCCAATATATACTATAATTTTACATTTGTCAACCTGATCGTCTTCTACGGCATGGCCTATTTTTGGTATATGGAATGTTATACCCTTTATAGGGTCGCGGATGCACCTATCTGTAATATATAGATGTGGGCAAGCTGATATGGATGTGATATGAATGATTTGGCGCTCGGGGTAAAACATAAAAATTCGGAACTACCGGGTTTAATCCGGCGTTCCGAAGTGTTTAATCAGAATTCTTTTTTTTTGATGGTATAAACTTCTTTTGCTCTTTTAATGTTTTCATACCAATGCGAATCAATTCCAATGTAGCAGCGGAGCGGCTGGGATAACGGTTTTCAAAACGAAAGTCATCGATTTGTTTTAGTGTATCATCATCTACAATGACGGTATAACGCGGTTTTTCGGTCGGCATTACTAACACCCCTTCCAGTATATATTATGCAAAAGTTCATGCGTTCTGTCAACAGGTAAAATATTTCTGG
>CAYYNI010000356.1:0-1616 GCA_964472765.1 uncultured Thermotogaceae bacterium
GAATTCTATCCGTCCCTACTTTGTCCACCCTTTTGGGTCCACCTCAAACCGTCCCTTTGTTTACAAATGCATGTTTTATTATTCCCTCAAAACCTCATAATATCCCCATTAAATGTATTCTTATACCGCTCATCCTCATGAGAAATCTCTGACAGTCTTTTAGAAGTTAAATTACCATACTTGGAAATAACCCTTTCAACTATTTCCTTTTCATTTTCTTCCAGATATTTTTCTGCTGTCTCATCCAGTAGAAAGATTTTGGTTACTTCATAATGATTTCTGGAAAATTCTTCTTCCTCTCTCTTTTCAACGAGTAATTTGTTATTTTGCAAAAACATCATAAGAGAATCATAGTTATCGGGAACCGGTCCATGTGGCAGATGTGCAAATGCGATATTTGTCAATTTTCGACCGTATGTTTGATAATACTCTGCTTCTACAAACCAAAGTAGTTTAAACAGTTTGGTTCTGTAGGTGTAGGCCATTCCCAGCTGTTTCAAATTCATCAATATAGCGGCAATCGTTCCCTGCAATTTATCAAAATTAATGTCACCGAATTCCAATGTGATTAATTCAGTGTTTTTTTCTTCTATTAAATCTCCTTTTTCTTCTTCAATACATTTTTTGATGTTTTGTAAGAGTTTGTTGTAATCCGTCATCGAAAGATTGCCCTTGTTTTGTTCCAGTATTTCAAGAAAAAAAGAAGGGTTTTCAACCTTTTTGATCAGATCACTATTTGATTTTGAAGGCAGACTGCCCACTTCGTATCTTTGGATGGTGGCTTCTCCAATTCCAATGGCTTTTGCAAAAACAACCTGAATGGCAGAATATTTCGTTCGGATTCGTTTTATATCTTCCGGTATTATCAAACCGTTTCTTTTGGCATAGTCTGAATAAGCCTTTTTAAAGTTCTCATTTTCAAGGTAGGGTTCATAAAGCAGATGGCCGCATTCTGAACAAATCGCCTTTTCAGAAAGAATCTTTATTTCCTCTCCTTTTACTTTGAAGGTTTCATTTTGTTTTATGGTTTTGTAATGGACCAGGTTGTCGCATTTTTCGCAATATAATCTCTCTCTTTTTTTTGTGATGAAGTTTTTCATTCTACTCACCTCTCAGCTTCATGAAAAGACAAAACAATACAAATTTCTTCAGAATTATCTATATACATTATTTTCATTTTTATGTAAATCTCATATTCGAGTTCTTCTTCAATAATCTTTTTTAAAAATTCATAAACAGTTCCATCTGGAAATTTACTATCGATTTCTCCCGTTGGTCCACGGTAATAATCATCTATATTGAGTTCTTCATATAAAAACTGGAACATTCGTTCAGGAGTCCAACCGAGTTTTTCAAGGAGCTCTTTATTTTTCTCTCTTGGAATTAGGTTAATCTTTTCCAATTCTATTTGTTGTCTCATTTTTAATAAAAATAATTTCAGCAAATTGTTCAACTCCAACCATCAAATATCCTATCATATTATACCATCATGTGATGGTATAAATCAAGTCTCGAAAAGACAATTGTTGGGTAACACCTGTGTGAAAAGCTTCTTTGGTCATTTCAGAAGCGAAACGATTCATCTGATGAAGCAGAAACCGGAAAATCTGAAAGGA
>CAYYNI010000357.1:0-1614 GCA_964472765.1 uncultured Thermotogaceae bacterium
TGTTTAACCAGGTGATTGAATCTCAATCATTACAGGTAGATATCATCACCGGCGCCACACTGACCTCAAAGGCGTATTTGCAGGGGGTGGAAAATGCGTTGAAAAAGGCTCAGGAATGATTTTTTTTGAAATCAAGTGAATGAACGAAACATCATTCATTCATTGCGATTCCCTGCTTTCATCACATAAAAAGCCCCCTCACCGGTGGGGCGAAACATTCTGATTGGAAGAAGCTGACTTTGCAGTTTGAAACAAGCTTTTTTTGAATCGTTGCCTTTTCAACCAAAAAAGTCTATAATGGGAAGAAAAATAAACAGGTGATGGAGCTCACCGTTAACCGCTCAAATCTTTTGAGATAATGGCCCCTTTTCTTTAACAGCTGTTTTTTTGTTATTGAAATGGGGGTTTTTTTTAACGGAGTTGATTATATGGCATTGAGTTTGGCGTTGATCATCATTTTCGGACTGCTGCTCAGTCGTTTTTTTAACAAACTTAAACTGCCCGGATTACTGGGCATGCTGCTGCTGGGTGTCGTCTTAGGCCCGTATGGATTCAACATCATTGATGTGGAGATATTGAGAATCTCAGGGGATCTTCGGAAAATAGCCCTAATCGTCATTCTATTGAGAGCCGGGCTTGGCATCGAAAGGGAAACCCTGAAAATGGTGGGGGTTCCGGCTATCAAACTCAGTTTTATTCCCGGGATTTTTGAAGGGTCGGCCATCCTGTTATTGGGAATGTTCTTTTTGAACATGACCTGGTACGAAGCCGGTATGCTGGGCTTTATCATTGCGGCCGTATCGCCGGCGGTCGTGGTTCCCCAAATGCTGGACTTGATTGAAAACGGCAGGGGGGCAAAAAAGGGGATCCCAACCCTGATTTTAACCGGCGCCTCCATTGACGATGTCATTGCCATTACACTTTTTTCCTCTTTTTTAGGTTTTTACGGCGGAACAACCGTCAGCATCGCTTATCGGGTGTTATCCGTTCCCCTTTCCATCGGACTGGGACTTGTGTTTGGTGTTTTGATCGGCTATTTGCTGTTGTTTTTATTCAAAAAATATCACATCAGGGACACCAAAAAGGCCCTGCTGATACTGGGATTGGCCATATTGATGACTTCTACCGAAGATTTCCTGAAAGATCTGATCCCGATCGCCTCTCTACTCGGCGTGATGGCTTTAGGGTTTGTTTTAAGGGAAAAATACTGGAAAGTGGCTGAAAGACTGTCTGTGAAATTCAACAAAATCTGGGTATTCGCAGAAATCTTGCTGTTTGTCCTTGTGGGAGCCCAGGTGAATATACAAGTCGCCATCGAATCAGGCCTTATCGGGCTGTTGATCATCGCAATCGGATTATTGGCAAGATCAATCGGTGTATTACTCTCATTGAGAAAAACAAAACTGAACATGCCCGAACGCTTCTTTTGCGTCATCGCCTATGTGCCAAAGGCAACCGTCCAAGCGGCAATCGGAGGCATCCCGTTGGCTGCCGGTGTCGCCAGCGGAGACATCATCCTGGCCATGGCCGTCCTCTCCATCATCATCACCGCACCTTTGGGGGCGATTGGGATTAAAGCCGCCGGCAATCATTGGCTGGCTGATGATGGGGGAA
>CAYYNI010000358.1:0-1609 GCA_964472765.1 uncultured Thermotogaceae bacterium
AAGCCATTCATTCGTTTTTAACTGTTCCCTTTTCAAACCGCTATTTTTTTGGAAATTTATTGACTTTGATGATCCCTTTCATTTTTACGGGATTGGCTGCTTCGATATCTTTTCAAGCCAACGAGTTTAACCTGGGAATAGAGGGACAATGCTATTTTTCAGCTTTGGTAGGCACTTGGATGGCCTTACAATTGGGGCAGGTCGATCGGATGCTGGCCATTCCGTTGATCATAGTTGTTTCAGCTGTTACCGGTGGCTTTTTTGCGTTTATTTCAGCCTTTCTAAAGAGTAAATATGCGGTTAACGAGTTGATTTCGTCGTTGTTGATCGGATACAGTTTACTCTATCTTACCGATTTCTTTTTAGAGGGTCCGATGTTGGATCTTCAAGCGGGTCTGATTGCCACAAAAACCATTGATGACAGATTGATGTTGGCAAAGATTTTGCCGCCTTCAAACTTTAATTCCGGTTTTTTCTGGGGTATAGCACTTTTAATCATCTTTTATTTCATTTTGAAAAAGAGTGTTTTTGGTTTGAAAATGACGCTTTACGGACACAATCCGAAATTTTCGGAATATATGGGTATAAAAGGATCAAAGGTCATTCACAAAGCCTTTTTTTTAAGTGGCGCCGTTGCCGGTATGGGAGGAATCATCGATATTCTGGGTGTTCACACTAAAATGATCCGAGGTTTCTCTTTTGGTTACGGATGGACCGGCATTGCAGTGGCCTTGATTGCAACCAATCAAAATGCTCGTAATGCCAGGAACAATCCCATATGGATCATTCCGGCTGCCTTTTTGTTTGCCTTTTTGGAATCTGCCGCATCAGCAGCCGCTATTTTTTCAGATTTGACGCCCGAAATATCAAAAATTATTCAAGCGAGTATCTTTTTCCTTGTAACAGTCAGTTTTTGGAAGAAATCCGGTGACCATCAAACAACCTGATTCAAGAAAGGAACAGAAATGGAAGCTCTTTTTCACGAAACCATCAGCTCATCAACCATTATATTTTTTGCCGCCCTTGGCGGTTTATTTAGTTCGATAGCCGGTAAAATTAATATCGGACTGGAAGGGCTCATGTTGATATCAGCCTTTTTAATTCCCTATTTTTCACAATTGTTTGGCAATGTGTTGGTGGGTTTATCGGCGGGCATCTTGATCGGTGGAATTCTTGGAGCCTTTATATATTTCCTTCATTGCCGGTTTAAAGCCAATATTTTTGTGGTGGGTTTGGCCATGAATCTGTTTGCCGCAGGATTGACCACGTTTCTTTCTTCGGTCTTGTTACAGACCAAAGGCACCATTTACTTTTCCCTTCCAACAAAAATCAGACCTTTTGATATCCCTGTTCTTTCTAATATCCCTATAGGTGGAATCCTTTTTTCTCATCAAAATGCCTTTGATTATCTTTCCTTTATCTTTATGGTGGCTATTTATGTCCTTCTTGAAAAGACCTTTTTCGGGCTAAGGCTCAAAACAGTGGGATTCAATCACAAAACAGCTGAAAGTGCCGGTATCAACGTTAAAAAATACAGTTACGGTGCCTATATTCTTTCAGGAACCTTTTGTGCTCTCTCCGGTGCAGCCCTTTCGCTACCCCTGGAATC
>CAYYNI010000359.1:0-1607 GCA_964472765.1 uncultured Thermotogaceae bacterium
AAATATTACAGATACAAAGGTATGCTGCATATTTCTTTGCAACTTTCTTAGAACTAGCATAAGCCGTTTCTTTTATTGCATGGCTTCTAATCGTACATGTACAAATCCATCTAGGATTGCCTTCGTTATCATAAACCTGGTCTTCTGGTAAATCATATTCAGGCATTGCCACATATCCTTTTTGTGCTAATTCTTGAAGTGTGTTTATTGAGTTCTCTAGTGTTAATTCTTCTGGAAGTTCATCCATGTTGATCGATGTTGGGGTTATTTTTGCTTCGGGATGGTTTGTAAAATAGTATCTTTCTAGTATTTCATTAGCATATTCATTGTAATCCTTTTTCTGGATATATGGTTTGAAATCTCCATCAAGGGGTTTTTTAGGTTTGGCTATATTGAACTCATCTACTCCAAAAATATAAAAATCATTGAGTCTTTTGTCTAGTGACCCGGAGCAACTCACCATTATCCAAAATCTAGCAGTGTATGAATCGTGATCGTGGTGTTTCCCAGAGACCCCTTCGAAATCGACAGATAAATCAATGGAAATGTCAAAATTAACCTTTCCACCATCTTTGTTTTCTATCCATACATTAAGAAAATCAAGAGTGATGTCATCATCTATATCGGCAATTCGGTCAATCTCATACCCTTTAATGTTGTTCATCAAAATTTCTTTGTTACCAGTGCACCACGAAAAAACAGTTTTTTTGATTTTATCATAGAACCTGTCGCTCTCAAGATATTTTAGAAATGAATTTGGTTTGTTTTTCAAGATGGTGGCCCCCTAAAAAACTTAACTATTTTTTCATTTTTATTGTATCATTTTTGCTTCTTTTTGTACATTGCACTTTGGGCCAAAAAATAGCGATTCAATTCAATTATGAGCTGGGTCGCTTTTTTTATTCATGCCGGTTTCCACGCGAAATGCAGTAAAGTCCTTATGTCAATTCTTCTCTACAAGCCAAGAGCACATAACATGATCGACAATAGCGAATTTTAGCGATTTTCAGTCCCTCTCATAACGGCATGTTTTTGAGTGCGAAAATGGAAGTTGGCACTACCGTTCACATCAATTATCGGCACAATTCGTTCTGTGTCTGTACATATTCACATGATTCTTTCTAGTACCTTGCCAACGTTAGCCTATTCTATTCAAAACATGATGATGAAATGGTTATTACATTCTCGTTACATATGGATTGACTTTATTGATAAAAATCGCCGTAAAAAAACATTTTATCATAAATACAAAATGTGTTTTTCTCAAACTATATATACATAACGTGATTTTTTTGATAGAATTAATTATTAATTCTATATGAGGTGAGAAAATGCGTGATGAGGATTTGTTAAAACTACAAGCAAAATTAATAGAAATTAAAGCTCAGGGGTGGATTAAGAACACTCGCCCAGGCAATGTGGGTGGCGTCGGCAACACACTTGAAGACTTGCTGGACATCGCTGAAAATAACCACCAGATTCCTGATTTTGGTGATTGGGAATTAAAAAGTCAACGTAGTGAAACGTCTGCTTTATTAACTCTTTTTCATGTAGAACCACAACCGCGAAAATCAAGAATCGTCCCGTCAATCCTTCTTCCAAAGTAT
>CAYYNI010000360.1:0-1592 GCA_964472765.1 uncultured Thermotogaceae bacterium
AATCATCTCCATTTTTCACCCTCCCTACCTGCTGTCATACAGGCAATTTCAATTTATTCAACAATGAGGAAATAACGTTCCTGAAGAAATTCCTCACTGGTAAAATTAAATTCTATGGCGTATTTCTCAACAATTTCATTTTGTTTAATCGGCGCAATTGTTCCTATCTCAGTCCAGTTATATCTGGAAAGAATGTATCCGCCAGGTTCATACTCTGAAATATAAACACGTTCCCCTCCTCTATATGGAAAAGCAGGGTTGAAATTAATCACCTGATTATTTTCGATAAGTGCCAAATCGGAATACTGTTTCTGATTGAATTCATCTTTGATGACCACTTGAGCACTAAACTGATCGTTCCAGATCGGCATGACTTCTGCAGTTTTCCCGTTTGATGACATAATTTTCCCAATTACTGTTAATCGATTTGGAGAGACCAAAAAGCCTTTTTGCGGAATCAGTTCCGATGAAGCAACACGTAAGATTTGTGATCCTCTTGTACCAAAAGTGCTGATAAGGGCACCGATACGAATGCCTTGCATCATATCCATTTGTTCGCTGATTGACATACTGTCTTTTAAGGCTTCATATTCCTTTTTATATATCAGAGTATAAGCAGTATTGATCACACGATCAGCTTCCTCATCAGATAATTCGAAGGCTTGGTCCAAATTGTTAATTAAACCGTTGTAAGATAATCGCCAGCTTTCAAATAGGGCGCAATTTTTTCTAACAACAGCTTCTATTTGCTGATAAGGTTGGGAAAACAGCAACGCCAATACCATCCAACCCAAAACACATAAAGCGCAACAAACAAAGGTTGTTTTTTCCAGTTTATTCATGCTTTTTTTAAAAAACCTCTCGAATCAACGGATGTAATGCTTTATTTCTGTGAATCACCATGTTTCCACGAACACAAAGATATTCTGGTTCTTGTGGCACGATGAGATTGATTTCCATTACCTGTTTCATATAATTGACTAACCCTTGATAATTAGCCAATCCACCTGTGAATAAAATGCCTCTTTCCATAATATCCTTGATTAACTCAGGCGGAATGCCTTCCATGCTTTCCCTCAAAGAATCCCCCAAAAACTGGAGCTGTTTCAGGATCAAGTCCCATATTTCCTTTACAGCGATCTGAATTTTTTTAGGCAATCCATTTTTTTTATCAATTCCCACAATGGGTCCAAGCTTACGTTCTTTGGCATTTTCCTGACTTAGTGTTTCTTTGACCATGGACTCCACGGTGTTTTCGCCCAACATGATCTCATGGACATCACTCATATATTGTGATGTCAATCGCATTAAGGATCGAAGGCTAAAATCAGGTGTTGCTGAAAACACAAGGTTAGATAAAGATAAAATGGCCACTTCTGTGTGCTCCGAGCCAACGATGACTATCATGTTGCCCTTGGATTCAGCTACATCCACTCCAGCCCCTATGGTTGCCGCAACCGGCGAATCCACTAGATAACACTTTGAAACACCGGCTTCAATTACCGCTTCGCAAAGGGCTTCCTGCTCTACCACTGTGGCGTTAATCGAGGTGTTCACAATAAAATCCGGCTTAAACAACCCTATTTTTGATT
>CAYYNI010000361.1:0-1584 GCA_964472765.1 uncultured Thermotogaceae bacterium
CCTGCTTAACACAATTCTTTGAAATCATTGGCGGGGTACCCAGAGTTTTACTCGGGGATAACATGAAAACCATCATGGACGATTCACGGACTCAATATAAAAAAGGCATCGTGAATAACAAATTCTATCAATTCAGCAAAGACATGGGATTTAAAGTGCGTACATGCATAGCAAAAAGGCCCCAAACCAAGGGAAAAGTTGAAACTCAGATGAAAATCCTGGATGAGATCGATGCCTATCAGGGCCAATTAACCTATAGCGGTTTGCATGAACAGGTCAAAAAGATCAACCTTCGTAAAAACATGACGGTTCATCAGGGAACGGGAAAAATCCCCCTAAACCTGTTTGAACAAGAAAAAGAGTTCTTACTCGCGCTTCCCGGCCAACGAATAAGAACCCAGTATAAAATCCCGCAACAGCAGGCCAAAGTCAATGCTCTCAACATGATTTCATATAAGAGCAAACAGTATTCCGTTCCCCTTGGCTATCAGAAACAATCGCTGTTTCTTGAAGTCATTGAGGAAAAACTATACATTTATGATACCACAAAACTCATTGCCATTCATGCCATTCAAGATCAGAAATTGAATTACCTTCCGGAACATTACGAAGAACATTTAAAGGAAGTAATGCCTTACAAAGACAACATCCGTGAGTTTGCACAAAAAAATCTAAAGAAGATCGGAGGGTATTTCCATGCAGGCAACACCAATCATCAGTAACTATCATCACTTACAGGAGAATTTAGACTATCTGAAATTAACCAAAATGAAAGAACAGCTGGATGCCATCCTTGACAAACTCCACAAAAAGGAAATTGCCTTTATTGATGCTTTAAAGTTGTTAACGGATCAGGAAGTGGATCGGAAAAAGATCAATTCGATTAATTACACCATCAAAATGGCGGGATTTCCCCACTTGAAAGAACTCAAAGACTTTGACTTTGAGTTTCAACCTGGCATTGACAAAGCGCAGTTGTATGATTTGGCCACCTTGAATTTTCTTGAAAACTGTGAGAACATCGCTCTTTTAGGGAGTTGTGGTGTTGGCAAAACTCACCTGGCCATAGCATTGGGAATTGAAGCGGCTAAACATGGACACTCCGCTTATTTTATTAAAGCCAATGATCTGTTTGTCAAATTGAGAAAGGCGCAATCTGAAAACCGTTTGAGTCACATGCTGAAAACTTACAAACGTTATCGTGTGTTAATCATCGATGAGCTGGGATTTTTACCCATTACGAAAGGAGATGATCGCTTACTGTTCCAATTATTAGACCAACGCTATGAAACCAGAAGTACCATCATCACTTCCAATGTGCAATTTTCAGATTGGGATGAATTATTTGAAGATCCGAGAATCACCAATGCTATCCTTGACCGTTTGCTTCATCATTCACATGTCATTACCATTCTAGGTGATTCTTATCGTTTAAAAGATGTTTATTCTGTTACTGAGGATGATTGTGATCTGTTGAAAAAAAATTAAGCTTTGTTTTGGGTAAGGTTGTCTTGTGTTTTGAGGGTCGGTTTTTTGTACATCCTTATCTCATCAAAAGTGTACATGCTTAACTTGACATTTATA
>CAYYNI010000362.1:0-1573 GCA_964472765.1 uncultured Thermotogaceae bacterium
ATTACTTTCCCCCCTTCTGTATAATATTGGGGTTTTTATCCCTTTATCAAAAAAAAGGATGTGCTTGAAAGCGCATCCTTTTTTTATTGGTATCAAAATTGATGGAAAAAGCCTGCTATAAGAAATCTAAAAAGCCTGCGTCAAACGTTAAATATTCGTATAGACTGAAATAATAGGATATGCAATATACATTAACGTCTTTGTGCTGCATATACAGCAGATTTTTAAGAAAAGATACGCGAATGAAAAATGCGTTCTTGTACCATGCGATAAAATCTCACAAATACAAATCATTTTAACATTTGGAATAACAAATGGAGATAATGTATAATAAAAACAAAAGAAAGAAGGATGGGGGAATTATTTATGCATAAGAGGGTATCGGGCATTAACAATCATTTTTTTACTGTTCTTTTTGGTTTCGGCCGTGATAGCCGATGATTCCATGTTTCAACAGACAAAGCCGGAGGAGGATGGCGAGCCAAGGGTATCATTGCTTTTCCAGGGGGATGATCTGCAAACCGTTTTGAGTGAAATCACTTTGCAGACCGGTGTGAACCTGGTTGTAGATCCTTCGGTCACCGGTATTGTAACAATAGATGTAATGGATGCTACCATAGAAGAAGTCCTGGACATCATCCTCAAACCCCGAAACATGTTTTACACCAAGACGGATGATTATTACTTTATCTGTTTGGCTGATCCGAATGCCGATGGCTTCATGAAAATCGCAGAGACGGCCTTGTTGGACTTGAAAAACATTGCACCTCAAAAAGTGATGAACCTCTTGCCGGATTATTATGCCAAGTTTATCAAAGCGGATACCGAAAGCAACACCATCGCCATAACAGCCCCTGAAGAAATCATCAATAGTATTGTTAAATTCATTAACTCCGTTGATAAATCAAAAGGGCAGCTGAGGATTTGTGTTACAGCCGTTGAAATTTCCAAAGAACTTGTCAACAGCAAATCACCCTTTGAATTCTCCTTGAACATCCCCGAAAGCCTCGGCGATGTTGCAGAGGGCATCGATGCTGTTCTCAGTTGGGGATATGCCGGTGAGCCGTTTACATTTGATGCCAAGATCTTCAACGTCTTACAGGCACAGATGCAGATATTGGAAAAGAACCACCTGGCAAAGATCGAAACCGACCCCAGTATATTGGTTAAAGACCGGGAAACCGCCACGTTATTCGTGGGAGAAACCCGAAACATCATCTACGAAGACACCGAAGGCAACAAACTCACCGAAACGATCGAAACAGGTGTCAGATTGGAAGTCACCCCAACGGTTTATCCGGAATTCATACAGCTCAAACTCACACCCAACATCAGCCAGTTTGGCAAACAGGATGCGGACGGCTATGTGGTTTACAACAACGAAGTCACATCCACCATCAACTTCAAGCCCGGACAGACTGCTGTTCTTGCCGGTATCACCATCAACGAATCCAAAACAAACAACCTGTTTATCCCCGGATTAGGGCAGCTTCCCATCTTAAGATTCTTTTTCTCGGATGAAGAGGAAATAAAAGGAGAATCGGATGATTAACTACAACATTGTGTGAATTTA
>CAYYNI010000363.1:0-1566 GCA_964472765.1 uncultured Thermotogaceae bacterium
CATGATTCGAAAGGATTCACAGGTCATTTATATCGAATGGTCCATATCCAGCGGAAATTACAAAGGCGGTGAAGTCTATCAACTGATCGGTAGAGATGTGACTGAAAAACAGCGCACGGAAAGCAAACTGAAAAAAACAGCTGCGTTTCGACGGGAACTGTTGGAATTTTCTGCCAGAATCTTGGATGGCGGTCTTGAAAAGATCCCCTATCAGGAACTACTTGAAAGAACTTTGAAATACATCGAAGGCACGCCCAAAGGTTCCATTCTCATGAAATGCCCGGATGAGAAATATCGATTCGCCGCTTCTCACGGCTATGACCAAAGAATATTGGATCAGATCAGCCTTAGCGAAGATGAGCTTTTCGATTCCAACAACACCCAGCCCCTGATTAAAAACACCTTCGAAAGACATCATGCGGTAAATTCCGAAGTCTTGTCGATGTTATCGGGAGCCGGCTTTAAAAATCCGTCATCGGTGATGACTGTCCCCATTTTTCTTAAAAATGAATTGGCAGCCCGCTTCAGTGTTGACCGATTCGACACCAACGAACCATTCACCGATGAAGATCTGGAAATCGCCAGTTTGTTTGCCCAGCAAATCCAAGTTTATCTGGAAAGACAATTACACGAGAAAAACTTGATCAAAGAAAAAGACAAATTCTACGCATTAGCCATGTTTGACTCACTGACACAATTACCCAACCGCCTGAATACCGAAACCTATTTTCAAAACAAGTGTTTGTATAAGAAAAGAAATGGGTATGCCCACGCCTTGGTTTATATCAATGTGAAAAAATTCAAAGATTTAAACGCCATATTCGGCCGATCATTCGGAGATGACATTCTCACCACCATTGCCCAAAGATTGCAAAACACCATCAAACATGAAGAATTCACCGCCCGCTTTGAAAGTGATGAATTTATCCTGATCATCCCTTACAGCGACAAAACCGCTCTTATCAACCGTGTTCAAGCCATTGGCCACATTTTAAAAAACCCATATGATATCCATCAAATGACTATCTCGTTAAATTTTAAAATCGGGATCAGCCTATACCCTGATGACGGAACGGATTTCAACGCCTTGTTTAAAAACGCAGGCATTGCGGCCAATCAAAAAGACAATCCCGATGACGAGATGTCCTTCTTCAAAAAAACACAGATCCAAAAAATCACCGAACGTCTATTTATGGAGCAGCAATTAAAACGGGCCATTGACAACCCTCTCAATTTCCATATGGTTTATCAGCCCTGTGTCCACCTGAATCACAGGGGTGAAAAAACAGCCGTTCACACGTCAATAAACCATCTGGAAGCCCTGATCAGGTGGACATCCGAAGATGGCAGACTGATTCCGCCATCCCTGTTCATCCCGATTGCCGAAGAAACCGGCTTGATTCACAAGCTGGGAAAAATCATTGCCGAACAAGTGACTGATCAAATTGAAATTTTCCAAAAAAACGCCAAAAACATCCCCGTTTCAATGAATCTTTCGGCAAAAGAACTCATGCGAAAAGACATCGTTCAAATGCTGGATGCCATTCTGCAACACCATGCCATCAG
>CAYYNI010000364.1:0-1562 GCA_964472765.1 uncultured Thermotogaceae bacterium
CTTTCCAAACAAGAGGTTGAATTTCTCGGTGATGGCAAAAGCAAGGTGTTCAAAGTAGGCGAAGGGGAGATCCCCTATGTGATTGGGACCCAGAAGAATGCGTCCACCACAGTAAGTGGAACAGCCTGGCTGGCTGATCGGTTCAACATCAAAGTCTTTGCAACGGGTGGAACGGGTGGCGTGCATAGAAATGTCACCCAAACATACGATATTTCCCAGGATCTTTTCACTATGAGCCATACCCCCATCATTATCGTCAGTTCAGGGGCAAAATCCATCTTGGATATTCAAAAAACAAACGAAGTCATGGAATCGTACGGCATTCTTATATTGGGGTATCAAACGGATTATTTCCCCGCTTTTTACACTCGTAAATCTTCCATTTTGTTGAATTATAGAGTTGAAGAGGCGGTAGAAGTGGCAATGATCTATCAGGCCAAATCTGTGATGAAAGGCAAACAAGCTCTATTGGTTGCAAACCCTGTACCACCATCGGATGAAATAGACGAACACAATATCAACGGGATCATACAGGAAGCCACTGAAGAAGCGGTCAAAAAAGGGATTAAGGGCAAAGAAATTACCCCGTTCCTTCTGGCTAATATCGCCGAAAGAAGCGGTGGAACCAGCATGAAGGCCAATATCGCATTACTGGTGAATAATGCGAAAACCGCAGGGGAGATTGCCGTGGAAGTATCAAAGGTTCTCAACAACGGGTATAAAAAACAAATTGGTTTTTCTCAAGAGTAAACGATAGTATGCATTGTGAGTTTTGTCATATTCTTCAATACCAAAAAGATAAAATTATTGCGGAAAGCGAGCTGTTTTTCTCATTTTACGACAAATACCCGTTAAATGAAGGGCATACTTTAATCGCTCCAAAAAGGCACTTTGCAGATTTTTTTGAGATGACACCTGCTGAATGGACAAATGCCAGACAGATCGTTTATCAAGTAAAAAAGATCTTAGATGCTCGACTAAAACCCACCGGCTATAATATTGGTGTCAATGTGGGGGCTGATGCCGGGCAAAGTATTTTTCATGCACACATCCATATCATTCCCCGCTACACCGGTGATATTGAAAATCCGGGTCCGCAGGACCGGAAAGTCAATATGCCTTTGTTTGAATTTATGAGGGATAATGAAATATTTAAAAAGATTATTTATTCTCAAATGGCCAGGAAAAAGCTTGAGAGTGTGATTGAGAAAAGCGACAAGACAAGTTTGGAAGACATCAAAGGGGACACAGAATATCTGCAGGAGTTGAAGAAAAGGCTAAAGGATGCCGTTGAAGATTTCTGTCGCTGTCAAAATGGCGAGTCTTACGACAGAATTATTGAGTCTTTGGAACTGATATCAATCATCAAGGGTTGACTTTTTCGCATCTTTGAACAACGAGTTCGAAGCTGAATGTACTGCCTTTGTTGAGTTCACTATCCACTATGATTTGTGATTGCATCATTTTTAAGATTTTGTCCACAATCGTCAATCCCAATCCTGTTCCGCCGTATTTTCTTGTGATAGAAGAATCTGCTTGCGTGAAATATTCGAAAATCTTTG
>CAYYNI010000365.1:0-1560 GCA_964472765.1 uncultured Thermotogaceae bacterium
GTTCTTCTGGGGTTTCAATGCCGTGATAGATGCTGTTTCTGAAAAGATGTGTGAGGGATCTGATCAGGGGTTTGTAAAGTTCTCGGTCAACGGCGATGTCATCACCCTCTATAACAATTGGGGTGATGAATTTTCCCATACGCTGAGCTAATTGGCTGGTATAATTTTTGTAATAGGACAGCAGCTCTCTAAAAGAAGTGTATCTCAAGCGTTTTAAATCAATGAGAAATTCCCTTCCCTCTTCTCCCAGCTCACTTTCAGCTATTTTGTTTTCGAGCTCGTAGATACGGTCAGGATCGATGGTTAGTTTTTGCTCAATGGAGAAAAAGTCAGCCCCCAATAGTTCTCTGATGATGTCAAGATCTTTTCGAACCCACGAATTATAGTCATAAGCACTGAAAAAATCTATTAATTGATCATTATCGTATTGAATCAAATTTTTACGCTGTTCATTGAGAACGTTTTCAAAGGAATGAAGAGCAGTAACGGCGTTAATGGTATCAAAATTGGCAAAACTGCCTTTATAAGTATGGATCATTCGTAGTATTTCCGCAATTTTATCTTCTGTTTTCAGTTGACTGGCGCAAATTTGACCCATGCTGTTCATGGTAAAATCTCTAAAGTCACGAATCAGATCCAGATAATCCTGCCTTGAGTTCAGAACCTTGATGACCATCTTTAAGATGTTTCTTTCATTTTCTATTTCGTTTTGCAATTCAACTTTTTCTGAAATATCATGTAGAATGACCATGATTTTTCGGCCTTCCGAGCTGGTATCAATCACTTTGTAGTTCAACTGGATGATTTTATTGTTGATGGTGATGGTTTCGGGCAGCAGTGAAATATACATATCAATGGCGTAGGCTTTGTCTTCTGTCAAGACTTTTGTGAAGACCTTATCCAAAAACTCCACCATTTGGGGGTTTTCATCCGCAAGAATAACGGAAATTGAGCGATTTGAAATCTTTTTGCCGAAGATTTGCTCACATTGCAGAGAATATTCCGAATCGATGATCATGGATTCAGAGAAGGTTAAAAACCCTTCTTCCGTGTTATCCAAAAGGGTTTTTAAGGCGATAGTCGTTTTGTTTAATTCAAACGTTCTTTCTTCGACTTTTCTATCCAATTCATTGTAAGAACTTTCCAATTCTTCGTTCATGGCGGTTAATTCTTCATATGAGGCATAGAGCTCATCTGAAGTGGATTGGAGTTCTTTGTATGTTTTTTGAAAGTCCCTGACCATGATGATTCCGAAACTAAAGATAATGACCATGGATGATAGGGCATAAACCGGAAAAGGAATGATGGTTCCAATCAGTTGAACAACCAACAGATAAATGGTGCTGGTTGCCAATATGGTGACGGGGTAGATAAATTCAGTGGTTTTTCTGTTAAAAGACAGAAATATCATGAAGCTCAAGTTGATATAGCTCATGATGTATTGGGCGATGTCTAAGCCAAGATATATGACAAAGCAAGCAATGATATTGGGAAAAAGAAGTTTGTGACTAAAATTGTTCTGACTGTCTTTATTGTAATAGGATTCAATACCAATGACCA
>CAYYNI010000366.1:0-1544 GCA_964472765.1 uncultured Thermotogaceae bacterium
GAGGTCCTTTTTTATAACCTGTTAATGGAGCAACTTGTCTGCCACAATGGGGACATATTACAGCATCTTTATAGATTTCTTCTCCACAATATCTGCAATATACTGTTTTAACTTGCTTTTTTGATTTTTTATCAGCAACTAAATACGTTTCTCCAACTTTTTCTGAAGTGATTTTTTTCTCTACTTTGTTAGTTAAATCTTGAAAGTTCGTACAAACAAATATTTTATCGTATGTACCTATAGTATTCAAAAAGTCAATCGTCTTATCCAAGGAATACCCTTTTTCCCCACAATACCGGATCAATCCTTTAAGCTCTTCATTATTTATCTTGTTGATTTTATGCTTACCTCCATTTCACAAGCATATTTCTCTTTTCATTATTATGAAAACGTCATTATTCAATTATGAATATTATATCAGAACACGTTAATATAAATGGTATAATCCTCTTAAGCCATTTGTTATAGAAAAACTAAACATTGGAGCTGAAAACAGAAATATGCGAGAGTCTATCAAAACACTAAAAACGATTAATCCTATAGAAGATTCCATGCGCCCAAACAATTTTCACATACGGCTTACCGTCCCGCCCGTGCTTGAAAGGATACTGGCGCATAAAAGAATCAATTTGTCTTTTTACGAAAGGGATATGGCCGGAACATTGGATGATGCGAAGACTGATGCAGAGAAAGTACTCTCCAAATTTCTTGAAGCTGTTCAAGAAGAAGAAATCCAATGGCGGCCGTGGGAGAACAAGATTGTATGTTCTATCTTTGCATCGTGTATTGCCTATGGGATTGAACAGGATAATGTTATTCAATGAAATCCTCTGATATAAAGGCATTCGCCGGATTTATTTGATAAGAAACGGCAACAAGTTTCGGATGTCAATAAGACACACAGTCTTTTTTTGGTTTATCGCATTTGATTAAAGAGGTGTCGAGGTTTCATCTGCGGACACAATGTCCGTACTTAAACTATTTACTGTTGACAAAACTTTCAATGCTTTTAAAAACCATTTAGTTTTCTGTTTTACTCTCTTTTACCACAAACAACTGATGAATTTGGACGATTTGTCCACAAACACCTTTTCAATATTATAATAATATTTGGATGAGAATTCCCTCATGACGGGAAAATAACACTTTCTTATGTATTAATTCTTAATAATAAAATAAAGATAGGTAAAAGTGTAGACAAAGTGTCCACTAACAAAGTGTCTACAGATAAAATAACTACAGTAAACAAAATAATTGGCACATTATCTCAACAGTTGAAAATATCAACACCCACCAATTTTTTTTGCACGTTTTTTTAAGTCATTTTATTGAACGAGGTGACAAGGCGTCGCCTCTCAAAAATATGATGCTATAATCTCTGGGGAAGTTATCGGGGTTGTCAAACAGAGGTGTTTACATGAAGTTGAAGATTTACAAGCAGAAGAAATGCGTATTGGCAACTCCCTACGAGGAAACAAACCATAGTGATCCACTCTTACACAATATGCGTGTGATGTACGAACCCATCGAACTTGATTCAATCG
>CAYYNI010000367.1:0-1514 GCA_964472765.1 uncultured Thermotogaceae bacterium
GATGGACAATCAGTATTTCATGAAACTGCTGTTTAAAAATGCCTTTCAGATCATTCCCGAAGCCGATTACGGAACCGTGTACTTATACGATGAAAAGGATGTCTTTTTTTTGGATAGTGTGGGGCATGATTTGGATATTCTTCAGAAAACACACATTCCAAAGGAGATATTCATCAAAGGATCTGAAAAAGTCGGGATTATCAAAAACATCTTCGGCTATACGGCACAAAAGATCACACAGAGGGTAAAAAAACAAACACCCGACATTGATTTGCTCGAACAGGCGACGAAACCTCACAAAGAAACGTTGTTTTTTGAATTGGCGATAGCGGATGTTCCTCAAGGGGGTATCAGCCTTGATATTGCCTTAGAAAGCGAAAAAACCTTTACGAAAGAGTCTCTGGAATCGATGAAGGCCTTCCGTTCAATGGCAGGTGCGTTTTATAAAATCCAACGTTTCAGCGCTATGCAGGAAGTGTTCACGAAAGAAATCATCATCTCCATTATTAAGATGCTGGAGATTCATGACATGTATACCAAAGGGCATTCTGAAAATGTGGCGAATTTGGCAATGGCTCTATCCCAAGAGTTGAATTTAAGTCCGTCGGATTGTAAACAAGCCTATTGGGCAGGCTTGGTTCATGATATTGGAAAGATCCTTATTCCCGATGCAATCTTAAACAAAGCCGGGAAATTGACACCTCAAGAATATGACATCATCAAAATGCACCCGGTTTGGGGATATGAAACCTTGAAAAATTCAGGCCGCTTAAAAGCCATTGCCAAAATTGTTCTCCATCATCACGAGCGATGGGATGGCAGGGGCTATCCAAACGGGTTGAATGACCATGACATACCGCAGCTTTCGAGAATCATCACCATTGTTGATGCCTGGGATGCCATGTGTTCCAAACGATCCTATAAAGCTCCTTTGGATGTGGAATCGGCTTTGCGTGAGATGCAGGAGAATTCAGGCGAGCAGTTTGATCCCGTGCTGGTTAAAACCTTCATCAAAATGATGGAAGAAAATCGTGGAAAAATCGATCAAAACGGAAAATACAACATTCCGTCTTTTACGAACGAAACCGATTGGGATGAATAAAAAAGACGTATTAGCCGGAATAAACGAAGCCTTTTTCTTACAAGTATTGCGTAAGGGTATCTCTTAAATGCTCCAACGAAATGGGTTTTGAAAGATAAGCTGTCATTCCCGCTTGAAGGCAAGCCTGTTCATCGTCTTTGAGTGCTTTGGCGGTCATGGCGACGATTGGGATCTGAGTGTCATGTTGACGGATCAATGCTGTGGCTTGATAGCCGTCCGTATTGGGCATGACGATATCCATGAAAATCAAATCGGGTTTGTGTTCCAAGTATTGTTGATAGGCCTGGTCGCCGTTACGGGCTTCGATGAGAATCAACTCTTTTGAAAATCTTGACAAGGCAATTTTTGCAAGTTTCATATTAATCTCATCATCTTCCGCAATGAGGATCTTTTTTCCCGAATAATCCGCCTG
>CAYYNI010000368.1:0-1501 GCA_964472765.1 uncultured Thermotogaceae bacterium
TCGAACAAAAGCATTTTACTTAAAATATGTTACATATAACAATATGACAATATTAGATATAATTATAGTTAAAAAAGTTTCTTTTCACTCTTTACCTGAAAAACGAAACCTTGGTATATCCATGTTATAATCGTATATAAAGGGATATCGCTAAAATTATACGAAACCTAAGGAGGTAACATGGATATTAAACAACTGATCAAACGAAAAGAATTACTGGATTTAAAAAATATTGAACTATCAAATAAAGAATGGATATACATGCTTGGTGAGGAAACAAGAAATTCAGTTGCCATTGAAGGTGTTTTTGTAAGCGAGAAAGATCTTGAAGCGGTTATTACACGTAATACAGAAGAGAAGAATGTGAAAGTTGAAATCATTAATTACTTTCGAGCAGCCCAATTTATTTACGATTTTGCCTTAACTTATCGGAATTCTAAGGAAAAGCCTCATTATTTGCACATTATCAGAACACTTCACAGCCAATTGCACAAAAGCTTAAACGTACACTATCACATTGGCGAATTGAGAAAGAACAGTGTTCAAATTACAAATGCAAGAATTACCCCTCCCTTTGATGCATCAGAATGGATCGGTTTTTTCTTAGATTATCTTGATTATGCCCTTAACAATTTTGATATTCATCATGCTATCGCAAGAATACACACCTTGTTCGAATCTATTCATCCGTTTTCAGATGGGAACGGGAGAGTTGGAAGATTATTCATGAATTTTGTTCTTATAACAAAAGGGTATGTCAATATCTGTATAAAAGGCCTGAAAAAACATGAAAGAGATCGTTATTATAATGCTTTGGAAAAAGCTGATACGGGAATTGAAGAGATTTTCAAGGTCGAAAATTGTGATTTTAATACAAAGGTATCCTTAATTGAAAAAGGTGATTTTTCTCTTATAGAAGAAATGATATTTGACGCAATGCTTGAAGCAATGAATAGATGTATTATTATGCATATTGACGAAAAGAATATTATGACCACTTCTCAACTTGCCTCATTACTCGGTATAACGGAACCAGCTGTGAAAAAAAGAATCAAGTCTGGAAGTTTAATAGCCAGTAAGATGGGAACGGGTAAATGGAAAATATATCCTCAATTAGAATGGAAAATATAAAGATAAAACATTCTTTTTGTGTATGCTTTTAATCGTGAAATGCAAGCAACGGGGACGGGTTCTTATTGCACCTTTTTTAATTTGATTTTCTCCGGGAGATAGGAGTATATGTGATGGATGATTTTTATCAAAGTGAAACCAAAGGAAACCAAAGGGCCGGTTCTTGCGGTTAGTACTAATGCTCTCAAATCTCCCTTAAAAGGAAGCTGCGCTTTTTTTCCTGATTTTACTATTGGAAAGCAATAACCTGAGGACCAGCCTTTTGTATATTTCTTTAACACCGATAGCAGTTATTTTTCCAGATAAATTGAACGCCTATGCCCAACTTCAAGAATCACAATGATAATCCGATCATCTTCAATCTTTGCCA